>JBBSDD010000203.1:0-5599 GCA_038249755.1 Flavobacteriales bacterium
AAACTGGTCATGCGTCCCCAGGATTTATACAGTTTTGAAGTGGGGAATCCGGGATTTGAGCCTGTATTGCAACTGCTGCTTCGCTCCTATGAAGGTTTATTCGAACAATCAGTCCGCATCGATGAAGGTGTTCTTTCTGGAAGGCTGAAGACAGGTGCTGCCAAAGTGCGGGAACAACTTCGCTATCTGCACGAACTTCGCGTTTTACAATATCAGGAGCAAACAGAGTTGCCATTTATCACCTTTTCAGCGCACCGAGTAAAACCGGAAGAATTGACCTTTGATAAGGAATACATGAAAAACCACATGCATCGCCTCATTTCTAAAATGGAAAGCATGGTGGGCTATATGCAGAATGGTCTGGTCTGCAGAAGCGTGCAATTGGTATCCTATTTTGGCGACACCACCGCAAGGAAGTGTGGCCTGTGTGATGTTTGCTTATCGCAAAAACAAAAAAGAAACATTCCGCCGGAAAAATTTAAAATGATGCAGGAAGAAATCATCCAGGAATTGGGGGTGGGTCGTGTGAATTTGAGAAATTTCAATGCATTGAAACAGCACAACCAAAAAGATGTGATGGTGATATTGCGCTGGATGATTGACGAAGATCTGCTCGTTTTGCATCCATCCAATGACCTGGAACTGATGGCTTCGCATAAGCCGTAATTTTGCTGGATATCAAACTCCTCCACCATCGTCTGACAATGCGTATTTTTGCGCTCTTTATTCATTCAGTCCATGACGTATCCCATTATCAAACTCAAACCCCGAAAACTTCAAAGCATCGAACGCCGCCATCCCTGGATTTTTTCAGGGGCCTTGTCCGGTGATTTGCAACAGTATGAAGAAGGTCAGACCGTTCATGTGGCCGACGAACGAGGGCAAATTCGCGCTACCGGGCACTTCGGAGCGGGAAGTATTGCTGTGCGTGTTTTGAGTTTTGATCAAGTGGAAATCAATGTAGAATTTTATACTGCCCGATTGCAAAATGCCCTTGCCCTTCGCAAGGCAATTGGCATTGCAGACAACGCAGAAACCAATGGATACCGGCTTATTCACGGCGAAGGTGATGGCTTGCCCGGTTTGGTTATTGATATTTACAAAGATGTCGCCGTCATCCAAATGCACAGCAAAGGAATGGTGGAAGACGTGGCAACGATCAGAGAGGCTTTGAAAGCTTGTTATGACAATGCACTCCTACATATCGTGGAAAAACGGGCCGATCACAAACGCGAACAAACGCCAAAACTCGAAGTAGGTACACCCCCCGGAACGGAAATCCTCGAAAATGGATTGAAATTTTATGTAGACTGGCTCACTGGTCAAAAAACAGGTTTTTTCATCGATCAGCGTGAAAATCGCGCCCTTATCGGGAAATACGCCCCGGGACGAAAAGTCCTCAATGCATTTTGCTACAGCGGCGGATTTTCGATTTATGCGTTAAAAGCTGGTGCCGCCGAAGTGCATTCACTTGATAGTTCAGAAAAAGCCATAACACGCGTGGATGCGCACCTCAAATTGAATGATTTGCAGGAGTCAAATCATACATCCATTTGCGCCGACGCCATGGTATACTTCAATGGCGCTCAGGCCAGAGATGCCAGATACGACCTAATCGTGCTCGATCCTCCAGCTTTCGCCAAACACCGCTCCGCACGCCACGCGGCCGTGCAGGCGTACAAGCGACTCAACGCCAAAGCCATGGAAATAATCGAACCCGGCGGAATCCTCATTACCTTTAGTTGTTCACAAGTGGTTACTCCAGAACTTTTCAACCACACCATCGCAGCCGCCGCCATGGAGTGCGGCAGATCCGTCCGCATTCTCCGACATCTGCATCAACCGGAAGACCATCCGGTAAGTATTTTTCACCCGGAAGGGGAATATTTAAAAGGCCTTGTACTCTGTGTTGATTGATGTGGTGATTGAATGCCTGTTTGAGTGCTAATTTTGCGAACCAAAAAGATTTGATATGAAGATTGTTTTTATGGGAACCCCTGAATTCGCAGTTCCAGCGCTCGAGAAGATCGCAAATCAACATACCATTTCAGCTGTTGTAACAGCCCCGGACCGGCCCGCTGGCCGGGGTAAACAACTTCGAAAATCAGCTATAAAAGAAGCCGCTGAAAAACTGAATATAAAAGTACTCCAACCCCTGAACCTCAAAAGCCCCGAATTTCAGTCGGAACTTCAAGCGCTGAATGCCGATCTCTTCGTTGTAGTGGCATTTCGGATGCTGCCGGAGGCCGTATGGTCAATGCCTCGATACGGTACCATCAATCTTCATGCATCGCTCCTGCCCCAGTACCGCGGCGCAGCACCCATCAACCGGGCAATCATGGCAGGCGAAAAAGTGACCGGACTTACCACTTTTTCTATTGAAAAAGAAATCGATACGGGCAACATTCTCGATCAGATTCAGATCCCCGTTGGAGAAAACCAAACAGCTGGTGAATTGCATGACCGCATGATGGAGACAGGCGCTGATTTACTTGTGAATACGATTGAAAAGATCGCAACAGGAAAAATCTCGCCTGTCGAACAGTCTGCTATAATTGGATCGGAGTTGCGGTCTGCGCCGAAAATTTTCAAAGAGGACTGCATGATTGACTGGAAGCAAAATGCGCGTACTGTGCACAACCACATTCGCGGCTTGAGTCCTTATCCAGGCGCCATCACAGCCGCATCGGACAATACCGATCCATCTCAAAATTTCAAAATACTGAAAAGCGCTGTTTCCGACGAGTCTTCTACCAAAAGGCCTGGTACATTAGAAATTCGGGGGAAAATGATGTGGGTGGCCACCAATGACTATTGGTTAAAGATTTTAGAAATTCAGGCGCCTGGCAAAAGGTCATTACCAGTCGACGAATTTCTTCGAGGCTATAAACGCGCTGAAGAGTTGAATTTCTGCTGAAACTGGACCGGATATTCCGCATATCGAAAGACATTTCTGAGGTATAGAGGCGACATTTGCTACGGAATGCATATTTTCAATGGCCTGAAAACAGGGCATCTGCTCGCATTTATTGTACGAAAACCGCGTCAAATGGGCCATTTAGACGCGTACTTATCAACAAAACCGTTATTTTATTAACAAACAAGACCCTACACAGATGGTGTACTTGGTACACATGGTTATTCGTGTAAATTTGCCTCTGTTCAACGACATTTTATTTGTTAACCCTAATCTTTTATCTCAAATGAACAAAGCAGAATTGATTGAAGCGATGGCTTCAGATGCCGGTCTTTCAAAAGCCGATGCCAAAAAAGCGCTTGACGCTTTTGTAACCACGACTACCAAAGCGTTGAAAAAAGGCGACCGCGTTGCCCTTGTAGGCTTTGGATCTTTTTCAGTAAGTGCGCGCGCTGCCCGCAAAGGCCGTAACCCACAAACTGGAAAAGAAATCAACATCAAAGCGAAAAAAGTAGTAAAATTCAAAGCAGGTGCTGACCTTTCTGGTAAAGTGAAGTAATTTCAGCTTTCATTGAAATGAAGTCTCTCCCCTTACGGAGAGACTTTTTATTTTTAGGTCTATGCACGACGATCTCCTGGAATTTCTCAGTACGTATGTTACAGCCAATAAAATGGCCATTTTTCGGGATCTCGTCGAAAAACGCACACGCCATATTACGGTGGTGCTCGAAGATCTTTACCAGCCGCAGAATACCAGTGCTGTGATGCGCACTTGCGACTGTTTTGGCGTGCAGGACGTGCACATCATCGAAAACAGAAATGCCTGGGAAACCAATCCGGATGTGGAACGCGGGAGTTCGAAATGGATCACGCTGAAACGATTCAACAAAAGGGACAACAATACCGAAGACTGTCTGAATCATTTACGCAGCAGCGGTTACGAAATTGTCGCCACTTCACCTTACGGCACCACCCTTATTTCCGATCTGCCAATGGACAAACCATTTGCCCTTGTATTCGGAACTGAAAAACAAGGTGTTTCAGAGTCCATCCTGAAACAAGCCAAACACACGGTTAAAATTCCCATGTACGGCTTTACCGAGAGTTTTAATATCTCGGTTGCAGCGGCGATCTTTTTGCATACCTGCCGGCAAAAGCTGCAATCATCGGACATTCCGTGGCAACTATCCGCAGATCAAAAAACAGAAATTCTCATTTCATGGTGCAAAAAAGCCCTGAAGCATCAGGACCGGTATGTAAGAACTTTCAAAGCCCTCAAAGACAATAAGCCGGACTTAGGATGAAAATTGAACCTGTGCTGGTATGGGTTCCTGATCTAACTTTCTGAAAACCTCCAGCAGGTCGTCTGTCGACCTGATTTCATCGAGTCTGCCAAACTTCACTTCCCGTAAAAATTCAATCGCGGCCTTTTCCACCCGTACGTTTGGATGTGCATTGTCGCGCACGAAATGCACAAACTTGAGCACCATAAACGCATTAAACCAACGGTAAAACCGTTTCTCGAAAGAGTTGAAATTCGAACTGTTTCTGCGAATCTCGTCAATGCGCTCGTCAAAAAAATACGCATTCAGGAAATCGATCATGATGTATGGCAGCACGCCACCAAGCGTAACCAGTTTGGCGCCAGCCAGATAAAATTCGGGGATGTTTTTAAAAAACACCTGTAGATATTTAAAAGCTTGTAAATTATAGGTATAAAAGCCTTTGTCTGCTATTTTTAAATAATCGTTGATCGCTTTTCCTGTGCCAAAAGGAACTCTGTCCGACGGTCTTGGAGAAGGATATACGCAAGTATCGTTGAGTTCGGTAAAATGACCGAGCTCGATTATTTTGTGGAGAAAATAAAAGTCTTCACCAGCCTGACGACGGTTCATTCCCCCCTGTTTCTGATAGGCTCCAACCTTTACAGCCATCGCCGATCCAAGGGTATGATATGCGTATGGAAATCCTGCAGCCCGAAGGGCCTGGTTGTAATATCGCAAATGCAGTTCGTAATAGGCAATCCCCAAATAATTTTTGGGAGCATGTTCTGTACCCATGGTGGGATGCCTAAACTGGATAGAACAGCCCGGGCTTTTGGGGTGGATTTGAAAATGCGTCTGTAGCGCTGTGAGGTAATCCGGGGCGCAGGTAGTGTCGGCATCAAAAGCAGCAATTATTCCGTGTTGGTTTGCCGCGAGATCAAGTCTTCTCACCGCCTCGTCCATTCCAATTTTTCGTGCCAGCCCCACACCTGCATGTCGCTCGGGCAACTCATTTTCCATGATGGTGAAAAACCGAAATCCACTTTCGTTGTGCTGATTTTCCCATCGTTTGCACACCTGATGGGTGCGGACATTGGCTTCGATTATTTCCGCCTCAGCGGTTTCGGAGGCATTGATCACAACAATCACTTCCACGGCACATTCCGGACGACTGCAACTGTATAAGGCATTCAGCGTGTGCTCAATCGATGGTTCATTGCAACAAGGAATTACGACCACGATGCCCAGCCCGGAATCAGGTGGGGTCTCTATCAGTGGTTCCCGGAAGGCGTATTTTTTGAGGTAGGTATTCAAGAGGTCAGGGAGATAAACGGACTCTTGTCCATACCGATTCCGATTTCTTCGAGTACAAAAACCTGTCGTGCAGTCGGCTTTCGCGGCCCTGCCAGAATTCTAT
>JBBSDD010000204.1:0-5573 GCA_038249755.1 Flavobacteriales bacterium
AAAAACAACGGGTATTTCCAATTTACCGCGAGTGAAACCAATCGCAGGCGCGCCATTGGTCTGAGTACGAATGACGCGAATGTCAATGTAAATTCTATACGATTTGCCTTTTATCTTGAAAACAATGGAAACCTCCGCGTATACGAGTCAGGCTTAGACCGGGGCGGATTTGGAAATTTTATCAATGGTGACATTCTCCGCATTGCCGTAAATACGAACATTGTACGTTATTACAAAAACGGAACGCTCATATATACCAGCAACCTCACACCTACCCTGCCCCTTTTGGTAGACGTGTCTATAAATCAAAATGGCGGCTCATTTCAAAATGTTGTCGTTGCCAATCAAAATCAGGCTTCTTTTGAAGCCGTATTTGCCGATGCCGGACCATCCACTCTCTTTAATTGGCGTCTAAATGGACAGCCCGTAGGCGATGGAAGTGCCTATTATACTGCTTCAAACATATTCGACAGTGATCTCATTACCTGTCAAGTCTCGCATACTTACAGTCCCTGCGTGGCGGTCGACCTTGCTTCAAACAAGATTGAATACCGTGGCTCAGGAACCAACTGGCTTGGAATAATCGACAGTGACTGGTCACGTTATGGCAATTGGTCGAATGGTGTACCAGAAGCAAGTACTTCAGCAAAAATAAGGTCAGGAACTCCTTTCAGCCCATTGATCACAGTCCTGGCGCCGGTCAAAGATATCATCATTGGCGCCGGTGCATATCTCCGGTTCAGCAATGATCAGGTACTTCAGGTCTACGGTAATTTCAGCAATGATGGCATATTCGAGGCAGGAACAGGAACTGTGGCTTTCCTTGGAGATGGAAACAGATTGATAGAAGGTGAGACGACTTTCAACAGGCTCATTTTTAATATAGCTGATGCTTCTGACCGCATTGTATTATTGAATAATGCATTTGTAACAAACGAAACTGTCTTTTTGCGGGGTGTTTTGGTTACGGGTACCCGTGAATTGATATACCAGAACAATGCCACCACCCGCGAAGGATCAGAATTAAGCTATATAGACGGAATAAGCAGAAAAATTGGAAATCAGGAATTCAAATTTCCAGTAGGAAAAAACGGGGCGTATGCTCCGATACAAATCAGCGCCCCAGCTCAGCCGACAGATGCATTTACCGCTACATACATTGACAGCAACCCGGGAAATGCCGGGTTCTCTCATCTCGAACGCCAGGAAAGTATTACGACGCTGAGCCAATGTGAATACTGGATGCTCAACCGTGAAGTTGGCAACTCCGTGGTATCTGTCACACTGTCCTTTGAGAATGAACGAAGTTGCGGTATTGGAAATCCGGAAGAACTGGTTGTGGCCCGTTGGAATGGTACCCAATGGGAAAATCACGGTTATCTTACCCACACCGGCGATGCCGTAAGTGGATCGGTTACGAGCGGTTTACCCATTCTGAATTTCAGCCCATTTACTTTGGGCTCAGGCACCGGCATCAACCCATTACCGATTGAACTTCTCGATTTTTCACTAGAAAAAAATGAACGGACTGTTGATTTAACCTGGACCACGCTGAGCGAAATCAACAACGATTACTTTACACTCGAGCGCAGCCCGGATGGCATCCATTTTCACGCACTTGGTGTGATTAATGGAGCTGGGAATTCTTCAGATATGGTCGATTATCACTTTGTTGATGACGCACCGTTGCAAGGTCTGAGTTATTATCAGCTTTCACAAACCGACTTTAACGGGATGAGTGAATCTTTCCCTTTACGTGTAGTCCAGTTTGACGAAGCCAGAGAAATTGTCATCTATCCCAATCCTTCTACGGGCGTATTTCATATCGATTATCAGGGTTCATCAGCCTTTCGGCAAATAGGCGTGTACAATGTTTCCGGAGTGCTTGTCATGCATCTTTCCACATCCGAAACGATTGCCCGAATTGATTTGTCCGCACTCCCACCGGGCATGTATTTGATAGAGACCAAAAATGGTCTGTCCATAGAGCGCGGGAAGGTAATGCTTCAATAAAATATTCTAACCAGATGCTTACATGATAAAAGGCTGTCCTCTGGATGGCTTTTTTTCGTAGTGATAAATTCCAACTAAAAAGAAGCTGCCTCTGTTGGCAGCTCCTTTTTTTAAAAACTGTATTCATAAGCCTATGATGAATGAATACAATTTGATCTGAAAATAGAAGTTGTTGCGAAAAACTTCTTATTGAACCTTGTACTTGTTGCAAATACATCCGTGTGACGAGGGGTTTCATAGAAATGTTACACGCCCTCAGAATTTCTTCGGTTTACATTAAAACGCTACCTGATGGAAAGGTATTTTCATTCAAATAAGGCAATGGACGTTTGATTTGATAATTTTACCCCCATGATTCCATCAAAATATATAGAAGATGCAGTAAACGAAGTGGCTTCCCTTCCCGGTGTGGGACGAAAAACTGCACTGCGCTATGTCCTCGATTTGCTATCGCGGTCTGAAGTGGAAGTCAGTCGGTTTACAAAGTCGATAGACGATTTGCGAAAAAACATCAAACTTTGCAAAGTCTGCCGCAATGTTTCCGATGCCGAAATTTGTGGCATCTGCTCAAACAATTCCCGTGATCAAAAAACCATCTGCGTGGTTGAAGACATTCGCGACGTCATGGCCATTGAGGCCACCCATCAGTACAAAGGACTTTACCACGTCCTTGGCGGAAAAATATCTCCCATGGATGGAATAGGCCCTTCTGACTTACATATTGACAGTTTGCTGCAAAGAATTAATGGTCAGGATATCAAAGAATTAATTCTCGCCCTTTCTTCTACGATGGAAGGAGATACCACGTCCTATTTCATTTTCAAAAAAATACAAAAGCCGGAAAATGTGACGGTATCGACTTTGTCGCGGGGGGTGGCAGTCGGCGATGAACTTCAATACGCAGACGAATTGACACTTGGCAGATCAATTCAATACCGGACGCCTTATGATAAAGCACTTTATTGATGGTGGATCTTTCCGTGGTCATTGTCAATTACAACGTTGAGTATTTTCTCGAACAATGTTTGCACAGCGTCGTCCGCGCTGCCGAAGAATTGAAATGCGAGATTTTTGTTGTTGACAACAATTCCGTTGACGGATCTTTGGCCATGGTCAGGGATAAATTTCCCCTTGTTACGCTCATTGCCAATCAGCACAATGTCGGGTTCAGCAAAGCGAACAATCAGGCCATTCTTCAATCTACCGGACGGTATGTTTTGCTGCTCAATCCGGATACGCTTGTAGAGGAAGATACATTTATAAAAGCCGTCACATTTATGGACGGGCATCTGGAAGCGGGCGGCCTCGGCGTGATGATGATTGATGGAAAAGGGCAATTTTTGCCTGAAAGCAAACGCGGTTTGCCCACGCCATCCGTGGCATTTTATAAGATATTCGGCCTTTCAGCTCTCTTTCCGAAATCGAAAATATTCGGGCGATATCATCTCGGATTTTTGGACAATGAAGAAACCCACGAAGTTGAAATACTTTCCGGGGCATTTATGCTGATGCAAAAAAAGGCACTGAACGAAGTAGGTTTGCTCGACGAAGCATTTTTCATGTACGGTGAAGACATTGACCTCTCTTACCGCATCCTGTTGGGTGGTTATAAAAACTACTATTTTCCGGAAACACGTATCATTCATTACAAAGGTGAAAGCACCAAAAAAAGCAGCGTCAATTATGTATTCGTGTTTTATCGGGCCATGGTCATTTTTGCTGAAAAGCATTTCTCAGCCCGGAATGCGCGTCTGTTTTCGTTTTTTATAAATTTTGCTATTTACCTGAGGGCCGGAGTAGCCATCATCAATCGTTTCGTAAAACGGATCACGCTCCCGCTCACTGATGCCGTGTTGATTATACTGGCGCTGTTTTTTTTGAAAGACGAATACGAGAAGTATGCTCAACTCAACTTCGGTCAGGATTTTATTAATTATGCCCTCGGCATTTATACGGCTATCTGGATGCTGTCAGTCTGTTTATCAGGCGGGTACGAAAAGCCTACACAAACAGGAAAAATAATCCGGGGCATTGCCACAGGTACCGTAGTCATTCTCACACTTTATGCACTGTTACCAGAAAATTTGAGATTTTCCAGGGCACTGATCGTATTGGGCACAGGTAGCACTTTGATTGTATACATCGCAACGCGTTTCCTCTTATTTCTCACAGGTTCTAAAAGATTCCAGTTTGGGCAGAAGACCGATCAACACATCGGTGTAGTTGCGGGACAATCAGAATTTGATCGGATCAAAAACCTGATCGAAGATTCGGGAATGACTTTTAAGGTGCTGATCCGCATTCAACCGGAAAGCGAGAAAAATGGCAATTCAACCCATGCCGACCGGATTCAGGAAATAGTGGATGTTTATAAATTGGATGTTGTGATTTTCAGCGGGCAGGACATCCCCTCCCAGCGCATCATTGGATTGATGGCCGGTGTAGAGGCGCCACAATTGGATTTTAAAATTGCTCCACCAGAGAGTCTTTACATCATCGGCAGCAATTCGATTGAAAAAGGTGGTGAACTCTTTATCATGGATTTGAACGCCGTCTCCAAAAATGCCAATCGCAGAAAAAAGCGCGCCTTTGACCTCGGGATATCGCTGATTTTACTGTTTTCATCACCTCTCATGATCTGGTTTATTGAGCGCAAAACCACCTTTTTTCAAAATGCATTCGACGTGCTGATTGGAACAAAAACCTGGGTTGGTTACGCCATACCAAATCTGGAATACAAAAAACTGCCATATTTAAAACCCGGTGTATTGAATCCGTTGGATAGATTGCATCATGTAAAAACACCCATCGAAACCGCCAGGAAACTGAATACTGTCTATGCGCGTGAATACAGCACGCGCAATGACTTTTACATATTGACCTATGGGTTTAAGCACCTTGGGCGACGACAATCCCACGGCGCATAAGTCAAATTGTGATTCAGGATATTTCAACTAATTTTGTCGCGCCATCCAAGAACTAAAATATGCCACAAATCGAAGTACTCCTTCCAAAAATGGGCGAAAGCGTCGCCGAAGCCACCATCATAAAGTGGGTTAAAAATGAAGGTGATACCATTGAAGCTGACGAAGCCATTATTGAAATAGCTACTGATAAAGTAGACAGTGAAGTTCCAGCCCCGGATGCGGGTATATTAATCAAAAAACTCTGCGAAGAAGGTGATGTGATTGCGGTCGGACAGCCCATCGCAATTATTGATACCGGAGGAGATGACCGCAGCAAAAAGACATCACCACAAGCTGTACAGGAAATTAAACCCGCAGCAATGCAGGTAATTGCTTCTAACGGTCACGAAAAAACGGAGGAACCCGAACCAGTTGGCGCAGAAAACGAAACACTTCAGAGAACGGGTGCATCCGGAAGGTTTTACTCGCCCCTTGTGCGCAATATCGCCCAGGAAGAAGGTATTGGGGCCCGTGAACTTGAGCAAATTCAAGGCTCCGGACTCGAAGGTCGGGTAACTAAAAAAGACATTCTGAACTACATACCTTTGCGGAAAACTGGTGGAAAACCCTCCGATGAATCTTCAAAATCGGAAA
>JBBSDD010000205.1:0-5573 GCA_038249755.1 Flavobacteriales bacterium
ATAATGGCCACAGGCCGGTCAGATCATCCCAACATGGTAAACAATGTACTTGGTTTTCCTTACATTTTTCGCGGGGCATTGGATGTACGCGCTACAACCATCAACGAAGCCATGAAACTCGCTGCAGTGAGAGCCATCGCCCAGCTCGCACGCGAGACAGTTCCCGAAGTGGTAAATATCGCTTATAACCTTCGCTCTCTTGCATTTGGTCGGGAGTATATTATTCCAAAACCCTTCGATCCGCGGCTGATCACCACAGTAGCACCTGCAGTTGCCAGAGCAGCGATGGAAAGTGGTGTGGCCCGCAAGCCCATTACCGATTGGAAAGCATATAAAGAGGAACTTTTCACCCGATTGGGGCGCGATGATAAATTTATCCGGCTGGTGGTCGAAAAGGCAAAATCAGATCCAAAAAGAGTGGTATTTACCGACGGAGATACTTACAAGGTGCTCAAGGCCGCGCAAATTCTCGCCGATGAGGGCATTGCCAAACCAATGGTACTCGGCAGAAAATCCAAGATCCTCGCCCTCATGCAAGAGTTCAACCTCGAAACGGAAGGCATTCAAATAGTCGACTTACACGAGGAACCAGAAATGATAGAAGAATTTGCTGGTAAATTTCACGAAGCGAGAAAACGCAAAGGGGTTACAGCATACGAAGCCCAAAAAAACATGCACACCAGGGGGTATTTTGGCGGCATGATGGTCAAAACCGGAATGGCTGATGTTTTAATCACCGGGCTTTCGCTCAAATATCCCAAAGCCATCAAACCCGTGCTTGAAATTATCGGGAAAAGAAAAGGTGTCAATAAAATTGCTGGAATGTACATTCTGCTCACGAAAAGAGGACCTTTATTTCTGGCTGATACGACCATCAATGAAAATCCCAGTGTGGAAGACATCGTGGAAATTGTGCTGAACACCTCTGATTCTGTGAAACGCTTTAACATAAAACCCAAAGTGGCTTTGCTCAGCTTTTCCAATTTTGGATCGCACCACGGTACCATTCCACAACGTATGCATCAGGCGGCGGCAATTCTCCACGACACCCATCCCCAACTCATCGTGGATGGTGAAATGCAGGCAAACTTTGCGATGGACAATGAATTGCTCAGCGACGTATTTCCTTTTAGCCAATTGGCTGGCAAAGACCCAAATGTGCTCATATTTCCGGATCTCGCCTCAGGGAATATTTCTTATAAATTGCTGCAAAGTTATGGAGCACTGGAAGCGATTGGACCGATGTTGCTCGGGCTCAACAAAAGTGCTCACGTACTGCAAATGGGCAGCGGCGTGAGGGAAATTGTAAACATGGCTGCACTCGCTGTGGTGGATGCCCAAACGCGAAAAGTTTAAAACCCAGGAAGGGTTATTTCAGCTTTGGATTTTGTTTGTGCCGATCGCTGTCGCGGGATGTCTTCTTTTCGAAATTTTTGGTGATCGCCTCTTCAAGGTTCACGCCTGTTTGATTGGCAAGGCAAACCAAGACCCAAAGCACATCGGCCATTTCATCGCCGAGGTCTTTGTTTTTGTCAGATTCTTTTTCAGATTGCTCGCCATATCGCCGGACGATGATTCGCGCCAATTCACCAACCTCCTCAGTCAAAATGGCCATATTGGTGAGCTCGTTAAAGTAACGTACCCCATGCGTTTTGATCCACGCATCAACGTCCGATTGCAAATCTGATACTTTCATTGGTTTCAATTTATTGGGTTCCGGCTATTTTATTCCTTTGTTTTTGAATCAATCCAAATGGTAACGGGACCTTCGTTTACCAAAGATACTTTCATTGTCGCGCCGAAAACTCCCGATCGAACGCTTCCCTTGATATTGTCATGCAAGCAGTCGATGAAAAACTCGTAGAGCGGGATGGCGTGATCCGGATTGGCAGCACGGATATAAGACGGCCGATTGCCTTTTTTTGTTTTGGCGTGAAGCGTAAATTGACTGATGACCAGTACCTGGGCTTTGATTTCATTTGCCGAAAGGTTCATCATCTGCATACCGTCATCAAAAATGCGCAAAGTGGAAATTTTCCGTGCCAACCAAATGGCATCTTCCTTTTCGTCGGCTGACTCCACTCCCAAAAAAACGAGCAATCCCTGCCCTATGGCTGCATGCTTTTTTCCTTCAATTGATACGGCAGCTTCACTGACCCTTTGCACGAGCGCTCTCATGATCTGTAGAGTTCCTTTTCGTCGTTTTCAAACATGTTGAGATAGCTTTTGTAGCGGGTTTCCGCAACCTTCCCGGTCTCTATGCCTTGTTTTACAGCACATCCGGGTTCGTTGATGTGAAGGCAGTTGTAATATTTGCATTCAGGCAAAAGGTCGCGCATTTCTGGAAAGTAACCCGCCAACTCGTCGCGTTCGTGATCTACGAGACCAAATCCGCGAATGCCAGGCGTATCCACGATGTATCCACCGTCATTGAGCTTGTGCATTTCAGCAAAAGTCGTGGTATGCTGCCCGGTATGATGCGCCGACGAGATTTCGCCGATTCGGATATTCAAAAGCGGATCAATTTCATTGATCAGGCTGGATTTCCCCACACCCGAATGTCCGGAAAGTAGAGATACTTTGCCCATTAAAATCCGCTTAAATTCTGTAAGCCCTTCCCCTGTGGTAGCAGAACAGGCCACTGTGGTATAATTGATATCCCTGTACACATCCATGAAAGACTCACACACTTCCCTTTCTTCCTTGTCGAGAATATCCATTTTGTTGAATACAAGAACAACCGGAATATGGAATGCCTCTGCAGCCACGCAAAACCGATCAATGAAAGCCGGAAAAGTAACCGGGTTTTTCAGGGTAACCACAAGAATGGCCTGGTCCAGATTTGATGCGATGATATGACTTGTTTTTGACAGATTCACCGATTTCCGAACGATGTAATTCCGGCGTTCTGATATTTCCTGAATTACAAATTCACCATCCACGCCATCTACGATCACCTTATCACCGACAGCCACCGGGTTGGTAGAGCGAATTTTGGTGTTGCGAAATTTTCCGCGAAAGCGGCATTGAATAAGCTCACCGGTATCGGTTTCTACCGTATACCAGCTGCCCGTGCTTTTGATGACTGTGCCTTTTTGCATTTTCCATCGCGAAGTTAGTATAATCGCGGGCCGCGACATTGCAAATAGATAAAAGCCTGACCGGAGATAATGACTAAATTCGCGGTGCACAAAATCTGGAAATTTGTCATTAGAAATTCAAAATGTCAGCCGGTATTACGGCACGCAGGCTGCGCTCAAGGACGTCAGCTTTAAGGTTAAAAAAGGCGAGATAGTTGGTTTTCTGGGCCCAAACGGCGCCGGTAAATCCACCATGATGAAAATCATAACCTGTTATTTGCCACCGAGCAAAGGAGATGTGAAAGTGGCGGGATTTGATATTTACGAAGATTCGCTCAAAGTGAGAAAAAAGGTGGGTTACCTTCCGGAAAACAATCCGCTGTATCCCGAGATGTACATTCGGGAATATCTCCGGTTTGTGGCAGGAATCTACGGGATGAAGAATAAAAAAGTGCTGGTGGACAACATGATCGACATGGTCGGCTTAACGCCGGAAAGGCACAAAAGAATCGGTGAACTATCGAAAGGCTACCGTCAGCGTGTGGGTCTGGCTCAGGCACTCATTCACGATCCCGAAGTTTTAATTTTGGATGAACCCACGAGTGGCCTCGACCCTAACCAACTCGATGATATTCGCACGCTGATCAAAAAAATCGGTAAGGAGAAAACTGTCCTGCTCAGCACGCATATCATGCAGGAGGTCGAAGCCATCTGCACCCGGGCAATTATTATCAAACTGGGAGAAATCGTGGCAGATAGTCCGGTGGAAGTGTTAAAACAAGCCTCGAAATCAGAAATCTACCACATACACCTCAGTCGAAATATTTCAGAAGCGCTTTTCGCAAAAATACCGGGAGTGGAAAAAGTGCAGACTGTCAGTTCGGGAAAATACAAGATTACCGCCGATAAAAATGCCCAGGTTGGCAAGGCGCTAACTGCTTTGGCGGCAGCCGAAAATGCGCAAATAGACGAACTGCGAAGGGAAGAAAGCAAACTCGAAGACGTATTTAAATCACTCACCAAATAGAAACGCTTGCACCTTTTATTTTTTCTATTTTTGTCGCGCTTCGACAAAGGGTATCTGATTTAAAAAAGTCGGTTCATCATCCCGAAATCACAGGGCACAATTCTTCTTCAATCGAAACCTAATATTCATTCAAACATTACTTTTTCATGCCATACGCTTTTACGTCAGAATCTGTTTCCGAAGGTCATCCAGACAAAGTTGCAGACCAGATTTCGGATGCCATTCTCGACAATTTTCTAGCTTTCGATCCACACGCCAAAGTAGCCTGCGAAACATTGGTCACCACCGGTCAGGTTATTCTGGCAGGTGAAATCAAGTCGGACACGTATGTGGACGTGCAGCAGGTAGCCCGTGATGTAATTCAACGCATCGGTTATACCAAAGGTGAATATATGTTTGAGAGCACTTCGTGTGGTGTATTGAGCGCTTTGCACGAACAGAGCCCGGACATCAATCGCGGGGTAGATCGCGGCAAACCCGAAGATCAGGGCGCCGGAGATCAGGGAATGATGTTTGGTTACGCGACCAACGAAACCAGCAATTACATGCCGTTGGCCCTCGACCTTTCGCACCGAATTCTGAAAGAGTTGGCAAAGCTTCGGCGGGAAGGCAACGAGATCAAGTATTTACGTCCGGATGCAAAATCGCAAGTGACCATCGAGTATTCTGACGACCATATTCCACAGCGCATTGACACCATCGTCGTATCAACCCAGCATGACGAATTCATCCTTCCGGTAACAGAAAATGGGGACAATGTAAAGCGCGCTGAAACCGAAATGTGTGATCAGATCGCACACGATGTGAAGAAAATTTTAATGCCCCGCGTGATCCGACAATTGCCACCGCATATTCAGCGACTTTTCAATGATGATATTACGTATCACGTCAATCCGACCGGCAAGTTTGTGATTGGCGGGCCTCATGGCGATACTGGCCTGACCGGCAGAAAAATCATCGTAGATACCTACGGTGGTAAAGGAGCACATGGTGGTGGTGCCTTTTCAGGAAAAGATCCAAGCAAAGTGGACAGATCGGCTGCTTACGCTGCCCGTCACATTGCCAAAAATCTTGTCGCAGCGGGCGTAGCTGATCAAATTCTGGTACAAGTTTCGTACGCCATTGGTGTCGTAAAACCAATGGGTGTGTTCATTGACACTTACGGCACATCAAAGGTCGATATGACCAACAGTCAAATCGCAGAAAAGGTAAAAGTGATGTTTGACTTGCGTCCTGGAATGATTGAAAAAAATCTGAAATTGCGCACACCGATGTATCTCGAAACAGCCGCTTATGGACACATGGGCAGAGAAAACAAAACCGTGACCCGCACTTTCACTCAGATCAACAACGGAAAAAGAGAGCAGAAGGATTTTCAGGTAGAGCTATTTACCTGGGAAAAGTTGGACCGTGTTGATGACATTAAAAAGGAATTAGGCATCTGATTTAAATTCTATAGCATGAGA
>JBBSDD010000206.1:0-5567 GCA_038249755.1 Flavobacteriales bacterium
CCTGTCGCGCCAATTTTTCCAGCCAGGCATCGTCACTTTTTTGAAGAAGATTTTTGCTTTCAGCTATTTCCACCGGACTTTTCTCCGGAGATCTTAACATCAGCGGAAATAATTGCTGGGCTGCGATGGAATTGCTGATGGCATCCGAATCAATCATGGTTATCAGTTCGGCAATACGCTTTGGTTTCAATGGGAATGCGTCGATATGCGTAGCTGTTTCATTGAGGTATGAGCGTATTTCACCCATTACCCAATTGGCCGCAGACTTGTAATTACTTGTGTGTTTGATGAGTGCCTCATAATAAAGCGCCACGGGTTTTGACTCGATAATATTTACTGCATCGTACACAGAGAGCTTCAATTCAGTGGTGTATCTTTTCAGTAAATCTTGCGGAAGTGGGGGCATTGCAGCTCTGATTTTTTCAATGGCAGCAGAAGTTAACACGATAGGTTGGATGTCCGGTTCAGGAAAATAGCGATAATCGTGTGCATCTTCTTTACCGCGCAAAGCAAATGTCGTTCCTTCCACCGCATCAAAGCTGCGGGTTTGCTGTTCAACGGTGCCACCCGATTCGATGATGGCTATTTGACGCTTCATCTCATAATCAATGGCGCGCTGTACATTTCGCAAAGAGTTCATGTTTTTCACCTCGCATCGCAGACCAAACTCAGTTGCACCCTTGAGCATTACAGAAACATTGGCATCGCAGCGCATGCTGCCCTCTTCCAGATTTCCGTCGCAAACATCCAGATAGCGCACCAGACGCCGAACTTCTGCCAAATAATTATAGGCTTCTTCCACAGAGCGTAGGTCGGGTTCAGATACGACTTCCAGAAGTGGGACGCCAGCCCTGTTTAAATCCACGAGCGTATTGTAAGGATCCTGATCGTGCATGCTCTTACCGGCATCCTCTTCCATGTGTATCCGCGTGATACCTATGCGCTTTTGATTGCCATCCGCGTCGGCTACCCATAAATGTCCATTGGTACATATGGGGGTTTTGTCCTGTGTGATTTGGTAGCCTTTCGGCAAATCAGCATAGAAATAATTTTTTCTGGCATAGTACATCTCTTCCGAAATCTGACAATTGGTAGCAATACCCAACCTGATGGCGTGTTCAATGACTTTCTCATTTGGCCTCGGAAGCGTACCGGGGTGACCCAAACTCAGTGGACATGTATTGGCATTTGGCAAATTGCCGTACGAATTCACCGCACCGGAATAGGCTTTTGATGCCGTCATCAACTGTGCGTGGATTTCCAAACCCACCACCAATTGATATTTATTCAATATTTCTTCCCTCAATTCTATCATAACGCTTCAATAACACCTTCAAATAAGGGTATAAGTTGGGTGGCAGCTTTGGATGCAGCACGAACCACGTCTTCGTGGGTAGTTTTTACAATCCTTCCTTTCACCCCCAAATCTGTAATGACACTGGTTCCGAAACACTTCATGCCCATGTGGTGGGCAGCGATAACTTCGGGTACAGTGCTCATGCCCACTGCATCAGCCCCAATGTTGCGAATATATTGATACTCGGCAGGAGTTTCGAGGCAAGGCCCGCTCAGCCCTGCATAGACACCTTTTCGAATGGCAATGCCGGCACTTTCGGAAACCTTCACCGCTTTTTCTATCATGGCTTTATTGTAGGCCTCACTCATATCCGGAAATCGCGGTCCCCAGCTATCATTGTTTGGGCCCATTAAAGGATTGGTTGGAAATAGATTGATGTGATCTGTAATGATCATCAAATCTCCAATTTCATAATCTGGGTTCACACCACCACAGGCATTCGACACCATTAGAAATTTCGTGCCGAGCAAGGCCATGATGCGCACCGGGGCCACCACCTGATTCATCGAATATCCTTCATAAAAATGAAAGCGACCCTGCATGGCAACCACTTTCTTCCCACCAAATGTGCCAAACAGCAGTGAACCTTTGTGCCCCACCACAGTTGAACGGGGAAAATCCGGAATATCTTCATAAGATATCTCTACTTCTTTTTGAATGTGATTGCCCAAACTTCCCAGACCGGAACCGAGAATGATTCCAACTTCCGGTGCAAATGGCATTTTGGATTGAATGAAGTTGAGCGCAGCATTAAGGCTTGTAGGCATAATCGCAAATTAATTTATCAAATGCATTCTGGTCTTCGCCAAAATCGACAGAGATCGCCCAGTAAAATAAAGGCAAAGTGTCAAATGGCGCATTTTGCACGAATGGTAAAAGCCGCATCGCATCTTTTTCTGTCGTAAGTATCGCTATTTGGCCGGGCGCAAAACTACCAATAAAATTGCGAAAGCGTTGTAAATCTGATTGCGTGAATTGGTGGTGATCCCGATATTCAAAGTGTTCTTTAATATTGAAATGTTTGGCTACATGATCGGCATAAACAGCCGGTTTGGCAATTCCTGTAACGAGCAGAATATCTTTAATCTGAGATACGGCAATCGGAGAAACAGCATTTACCGAAACGATTTCATCATAACTAATTTTGCTGAAAAAGATAGGTTTGTGAAGGTATTCCAACTTTTTGCGAATCACCTCCAGTCGTTTCGCCGGAATGGATTCCGGACATTTGGTGACAATCAGGATGTCGGCATCCCTGGCCCTTATGCGCGAATCACGTAGATCGCCGGCGGGAAGATAATGGTCTTCAAAAAACGGTTTTTGCCAGGTAGTGAGCAGGATGTTTAATCCACCTTTGATCTTTCTGTGTTGCAGGGCGTCATCCAGCACGACGGTTTGCGTTTCCGGAAATCGGGCGAGGTATTCCAATCCTCTTTTCCTTTTGGCGTCAGCCACAATCCGGGCTTCCGGAAATTTAAAAGCCATTTGCAAGGGTTCATCGCCGGTTTCGGCAGCTGACATGTTTGATTTTACTTCGATGGTTTCACCCGACTTCCGTCCATAACCTCTGCTCAGAAAAGCAGTTTTTTCGGCACCCAGTAATTGAAGCAGGTATGCAGCGTGCGGTGTTTTTCCGGTACCTCCAAGTGAAAGATTTCCAAGGACGATTGTTTTGATTTTTGGGGTGTAAGTGTCGAATATATTTTTGTTGTACCCCACGTTGCGCAGCCAAACTACCGCTCCGTAAATCCAAGATAATGGCAATAATATGATTCGCATCTTATGCATTTACCAAATCTTCACGAAGACACTTTTTAGTCAATGCCATCCATTACACTTATTTTTACCACCAAAGAACTTCAGATGATACGCATCAAAGATATAACAGATCATTTAGACAATCTGGCACCTGTTGCTTACGCAGAATCATATGACAATGTGGGACTGCTCGTAGGAGAGAAGGAAAATGAAGTTACGTCGGTTCTCGTGAGCCTTGACTGTACGGAAGAAGTTGTAAAAGAAGCAATTAAACTGGGCGCCAATCTGATTGTGAGTCACCATCCCATCATATTTAAAGGATTGAAATCCCTTACGGGTAAAAATTATGTTGAAAGAACTGTAATGCTCGCCATACGAAATGATATCGCCTTGTACGCTATTCATACCAATCTCGACAACATTTCGCATGGCGTAAATAAACGGATTTCGGATATCATCGGTCTCAAGGAAACAACCATTCTTCAACCGAAATCCGGTGCGCTTCAGAAAATTACCTTTTTCGTTCCTGTGGTGCAAGCGCATGCGGTTACCGAAGCATTGTTTGCGGCAGGTGGCGGCAGTCAAGGGCTTTACAGCGAATGTAGTTTCAGACTAAACGGCAAAGGCACTTTTAAGCCTCTTGAAGGATCGGATCCATTCCTGGGTGAAATAGGAAATCGGGAAGAAGTGGACGAAACCCGCGTAGAATTGATGTATCCCACCTATCTGAATAGCCGCATACGGAAAGCACTCAAGGCTGCGCATCCGTATGAAGAAGTGGCCTTTTATCAGGAAGATCTGGCAAATGAAAATCAATATTTGGGAAGTGGAATGATCGGGGAGCTGCCCGAGCCGACAGATGTTTTGGATTTTTTGACGAAAGTGAAATCAAAAATGCAAGTCAAAGTAATCAGACACACACGCATTTCAAATAAGTTGGTGAAAAAGGTCGCTGTATGTGGTGGGTCCGGAAGTTTTTTGCTTGGCGCAGCAAAACGGGCGGGGGCGGATGTTTTTATAACGGCCGATTTTAAATATCACGAATTCTTTGATGCGGAAGATTCTATTGTCATTGCCGACATAGGTCATTATGAAAGTGAACAGTTTACGATTGATTTATTGGCTGAAGCAATCAGGGAAAAATTTCGTACTTTTGCGACCCATTTAACAACAGTACACACAAATCCAATCCATTATTTATAGTTTATGGCAGCAGCAAAAACCAAAACAGCGGTTTCTCCGGAAGACAAATTAAGAGCACTTTACAGCTTGCAACTTGTCGACTCCCGAATTGATAAAATCCGAATCGTGAGAGGTGAATTGCCATTGGAAGTTCAGGACCTTGAAGATGAAATAGCCGGTTTGGAAACCCGACTTCAGAAAATGCTTGATGAGCGTGAGTCGCTGGAAAAGGAAGTTTCTGACAAGAAGAACAACATCACCGATTCAAAATCCCTGATTAAAAAATACAAAGAGCAGCAGGAAAATGTCCGAAACAACCGTGAATTTGATTCTTTGAGCAAAGAACTGGAATACCAGGACCTCGAGATCAAACTCGCAGATAAGCGTATTAAGGAATTCAAATCAAAAATTGACGGGAAGGAAGGCATTATCACTTCTACAAAAGAAGAACTCGAAGGGCGGAAGAAAGATTTGGACACAAAAACCAAAGAGCTGGACGAGATTGTTGGAGAGACCCGTCGCGAAGAAGAAATTTTGATGAAACTTTCGCAGGAAGCCGAGCAGAACATTGATGAAAGGTTGGTCACTGCTTACAAGCGTATCCGCAACGGCTCGAAAAACGGTCTCGCCGTGGTACCAATTGATCGCGAAGCTTCGGCTGGATCATACATTATGATTCCACCACAACGTCAGCTCGATGTAGCGGCCCGTCAGAAAATTATTGTTGATGAGCACAGTGGCCGGATTTTGGTTGACGCTGAATTGGCTCAGGAAGAACACGATAAAATTGAATCAGCAATTGCCAAATTGCTGGCCTAAATAATAATGTGCTATAAAATTAAAAACCCCGCGACGAGCGGGGTTTTTTTATGGGATAAGTTTTTGTTTACAGTCTGAAATTCAGACTTAAAGCGATAGACGAAAGTTGATTGGAAAGAATGGCGGTGGAGTTGGAATCATTGATATTATATTCTTCATCAAATCTTGCCTGTTGATATGACAGATCAATTGACCACGTAGGAAGGCGATAACCAATGCCGGCAGAATATTGATACCGGTCAAGGTTTGTTCCGGATACTTCGTTAATGGGAATGGGATTTTCGAATAATGCAAACCCCCCGCGAAAGAAAAGACTTTTGGTCGCTCTGAATTCACCTCCGAGCCTGAAAGTCTGGGAAGTGGAAAAAAGTTGGGCGATCATGGCATTTGTTCCAGAGAAATCCTGGTTTGAACCAGATCGGTTTGCGGCCAGGAGTTGGCCGCTGCCAAA
>JBBSDD010000207.1:0-5560 GCA_038249755.1 Flavobacteriales bacterium
TAAATTGCTTAATTTTCGTCAGTTTATAAATTTACAATTCCATTTGACGCTCTATGAAACGGTTCATTCTGTATGTTTGTTTTTCTCTCGTAACTGGTCTTCAGGCCCAGCCTGTTGTCGATGGTACCGCCTTCACCAATGCCGGAACAGTATTGACCTACGATGTGGCAACCCCAGCCTGGCTTGCAAATTTTGATCCAGCGGCTGATGCAGGTGAAAACGTAAACTGGAACTTTTTGGATTTTGCATCGGCAAGTTCGCTGGTTGAACCTTACGTCCCGGTGACTGCTGCTCCAGCAATTTATCAATTTTACTTCAACAACGCGCTGCTATTTCCTGAGCATTTTTCTACCCATGCCCGCAATCTACCAATTGAGGAAGCGGGAATTGAAATTCCACTTGAATTAACTGATATCTTCGGTTTTTTCCGGAATGATTCGGAGGGATACTATATTACGGGTACCGCTTTTTCGATTTCCGGATTTCCTTTGAATACACCTTTTAGTTCTACAGACAGGGTTATAAAATTTCCTGTGGTTTATGGCGAACAGGATTCCACTTTTTCCCAGTTTCTGATTGAAGTTCCTTTTCTTGGAGCTTATGGCCAGTCGGGTTTCCGGTACAATCACGTGGATGCCTGGGGAACCGTTGAAACTTCTTTTGGCTCTTTTGAAGCCTTGAGAATAAAATCAGAAAGGTATCTAACTGACACAGCATATATCACTCAAAATCAAACAGGGGAGATCATCGTCCGACCTTTACAGGTCGATTATACCTGGGTGTCTCAAGACGCACCAGGTCCGTTAATGGAAGCTTCCGTGATCAATGGGCAGGTCGTTTCGGCGCGCATGCTTTCGGGAGTTTTGGTGAGCACAGGCGCAGTGCTCCCGGAAAACGATCTCAGCATATATCCCAACCCTGCGAAAGATATCCTATTTGTAAATCACCAATTTCAGGAGGGTACCTTGCGCGTCTGGACGATAGACGGAAAACTGAAAATAGTGACGGATATAAAATCGACATTGTCGTCTCTTGATACCGATCATTTACCCGCTGGCATCTATCTGCTGGAAATTACTTCTGATGGAAAAAGACAAGTGCAGCGCTTTGCGGTGATCCGATAAAATATGCTTAGCGACTATAATTCTATTTTATCATCAATTTTTCATAGAATATATTTCCGTCACCAAACTGAACGGAAACAATGTATAATCCAGGACCAAGTCTGGGCAAATCGACCATGTCGCCCGAATTGATCCCATTCGACTGCATTACATTTCTACCTTGTATATCCAGTAAACGCAACGTGGCCATAGAATCATTACCTTTCCATGTAAGGGAGAAGGTGTCCCGGGCAGGATTGGGATGGAGTTGAAGTTGGTCAGACTCCGGATTTTTTGTTGATACCTCCAAGAGCCATTCCATGTTAATATTGTCTATTAGCAAATTTGACGACCTGCGGTTGATTCCTACAAAGCGTAAAAAAAAGGCTTCATCGCCATTCATAATTTGCACGGGTATATCCAGTTCGACATGTTGCCACTGGCTCGCATCTTGTGGAAATGCGTTTGGCATGGAGACATCCACGGTCCATAGTTCCTCGCCGCCCGCCCTGAAAATTTCCAGGGGCTCACCATCTTCACATCGCTGGTGAACAAATATGGCCAGGGTATCCTGCGTAAAAATATTGGAATTTCTTTTTTGATAATAATAATCGAAAGACAGGTTGGCCCCAGGAGAAAAAGCATCAGAGATTCCTGACATCATCCACGGGCTGATAAGTTCGTCTTGTTGACCCTCGATGGGATTATAATCTACAAATTTCATCCAGCCGGCGTAACCCAGGTTTCCATCAGCCTGAATCACAAAGGAAGTATCCCATGTGTTGCTGCCATCCGGATTTAGAATGGTCCAAAGCTCCGTGTCAATACCAGTTTCAAAATTTTCAGAAAAATTTTCCTGAATCAATATATAATGAGGAAGTTGAATCCAGCGGTAGACCATGTGGTTGTTCCATATATCTGCTTCATTTGCCGAAGGCTCAATCCATACGTGGAGTTCCTTCGAGCCACTATCAGGCGATGTGAAAAATGGAAGTGTTAACTGAATTTCTTCACCCGACCCAATTGTCATCGACGCATCCGTAAATATTTCTCCCTCTAAACCATTCACTGCATATTTTACTGTAATCCCTGTGATATCTCCAATCCAGTTATTCCGAACTATAATTTCCGGAATTACCTTGCTAAAATCAGGATCACAGGCAATAAATTCCGCGGGGTTGTTTAAAGAAACGAGCTCCAGATCTGGAAATGTAGTTGCTGGTGCCACTGGTTCGTGGGTTTCCGAAAGGTAATCGAAAGCATTTTTCACATGGATGATACCCATGCCATATACATTGTCTTCTCCAATTTCGCCCTGGTCGACTGCACTGAAGTACAGCGCGAGCATTAAATCCTCACCCGAAAGGTAGGGGAAAGCTTCTTTGAGCAGTAAAATTGCACCGCTCACATGGGGAGCAGCCATAGAAGTGCCGCTGAAAAGGTCATATCCATTATTGCCCACACTTGATCTTACATTCACGCCGGGAGCCGAAACTTCTGGTTTGATCAACAAACTGCCTTCGCCACCACATACACTCGGACCACGGCTTGAAAAATTGGCAACTGGCCAATTTGGTCCTGGACCTGAACCGCTTACGGCTGCCACGGCAAAAGAGTTGACCAACCCCGTGTTGATGTTATTGGGTATTCCAATTGTCATGGCGTTTGGCCCATCATTCCCAGCGCTGAACACATTGGCGATTCCTGCGGCCAAAAGAGCATCGAATATAGGAATCACAAACTCAGAACAGGCTCCCCAGTCTGTATCTACAATATCGTTGGGCCGACCCCAGGAATTGTTAATCACATCTGGAATATCGTCACTGGTTGCGTCATCTCCATCCGGATTCATGGCCCACTCGTATCCGAGCATGAGTTCGCTAAGTGGTTTTACGTCAGCAATGTCAGATACAATTGGGTCTGTGGCGATGAGGTATGCGCGTGGGGCCATACCGATGGTATCGGCAGTGACTGTGTCCAATCCGAGCATCGTGCCACTCACATGTGTGCCATGGCTACCCGATTTATCGGTTGGCACCGGGCTGTCAAAACCGCGCCATGTAGAAGCGAGTGGCATTCTATTGGGAAGAAATCGGTTGCCAATCGCAGGGTGCTCAGGCCATACTCCCGTATCAAATGTCATGGCCAACCGACCTTTGCCGGTATAGCCCATGGCCCACATTTCAGGCGCTCCCACCGTAGCGAGGCCCGGCTCAATTCCGCCTTCACTCTTGGCCGCTGAGGCTTCTCCTTTTTTAGGGGCTATCAAGCCGTACTGCGCGTTGTTTAAAGTCATTCTCTCCACATCCGGAAAGTTGGCGAGTAGCTCGATCAAAGCGGGAGAAGCTTCGAGGCCTATACTGTTTGAAATCCAGAATGTATGAAGGTTGCTGAATTCCAGTTCGCTTTCGTAAATTGCTGAAAGAACTGCCCGCTGAGCATCAGTGGCTTTGGCTTTGAGGGCGCTCATCACCAGTTGCGCACGTTTGTTTACGGGTACATTTTGTGATATAAAATTGGCCTTCATCGCCGCCATATCCACACCATTTTCCACCAGCAACAGCACGGGGATCAAATCACCATCTCCGGCTTCCTGAACCGCATTGATCAGCGATTGTTCCAAAAAAGCCCGCTGGGCCTGCACCAATCCGTTTGGTACAAAAAATATAACACCTGCAATCAGTAAAAATCTTTTCATGAAAGTTTCGTTTATGACAGGGTGAATTTACACTTTTACCCGATTCAATTTTGTTCCCAAAATTGGCTTGGATCGTAAAGCCAATGTCCAAATCGGGTTAGAAGGACTGTATTATTATTCGATTTTTAATCGTTTACTTTGGCCACAACTTATTATTCAGGTCGCTGCATGGTACAAAGACATACGGTCATTATCGGAAATGGTATAGCAGGAATTACCACTGCAAGGCATTTGCGCAAGCTGAGTCAAAATCGCATTACCGTCATCTCCTCAGAGACGCCTTATTTTTTCTCCCGCACAGCGCTCATGTATGTCTATATGGGCCATATGAAATTTGAGCATATCAAACCATATGAAGACTGGTTTTGGCAAAAAAATAAAATTGACCTTTTGCACGATTATGTGGAGGCAATTGACATCCACACCAAATCGTTGACATGCCGACAGACTGGCACCCTTGCTTACGACGATCTTGTGCTCGCAACCGGCTCCAAATCATCTTTTTTTGACTGGCCGGGACAGCATTTGAAAGGTGTTCAGGGTCTCTTTAATTATCAGGACTTACAACAATTGGAGGAATCAACGCCAGCCCCAGGTGAAAAAGATCATCCTGCAAAACAGGCAGTTATCGTAGGAGGCGGGCTGATCGGGATTGAACTTGCAGAAATGTTGCTTTATCGCAAAATGGAGGTTACAATGCTCGTGCGCGAAGGATTTTTCTGGGGCAATGTAATTACCGAAAATGAAAGCGAAATTATCTCCAAGCATGCTGATTATCACGGCGTTCGTATTCGATTGAATACGGAGATGAAAGAAATTCTGGACGATGGAAACGGCAAGGTGTCCGGAATTCTCACGCAGTCAGGTGAGACCATCCCTTGCCAGGTGGTTGGGATAACCACAGGCGTGCGTCCCAACGTTGATTTCCTTCGGGGAAGTGCCATCGAAATAAACAGAGGTATCCTCGCCGACGAATTTCTTCAAACCAATATTCCAGACATATACGCCGTCGGGGATTGTGTGGAATTGCGCAATCCACTTCCCGGCAGGAGAGCGATCGAGCCAGTATGGTATACCGGTCGCATGATGGGCGAAGTGCTGGCCATGACCCTTGCGGGAAAAAAATCAGGATACCGACCCGGTCCGTGGTTCAACTCAGCCAAATTCTTTGATATCGAATACCAGACCTATGGTGTTGTTCAACCCATCCCGGACGACCAACAGAAACATTGGTTTTGGAAAAAAGCCGACCAAAATCAGTTTATTACCGTAGCATGGAATCCCCAATCGGGCGATTTTCAGGGGATCAATGCTTTCGGAATCCGTTTGAAGCACGAATATTTCGACCGCGTTTTGCAGTTGGGGCAGCATGTGTCGCAGGTCATTGGTTCAATCGAACAAGCAAATTTTGATGCGGAATTTTATAGAAAATGGCCTGACGAGGTGAAGAAAACCTTTACAGGTGAAACAGGAATTGCAATTAATTATAAACCAAAGAGAAAATCAATTTTTTCAAGATGAGCAGACAAATAGTAAAACAGTTGGGAATGGCCATGTTTATTTTGGCATCATCGGCATTCGTGGGGTTGTCATTTTTTGGGGATGTGTCTTTTTCTGAAAAGAATTTGACAGAAGTCTTAGATGCGAAGCACGAAAAATTACAGGCTGAATTGAAACGGCTGCCGCCAGCGGTTCCTGTTATCATGGCATCAAAAGTTGATTTGCTCATGGAGGCTTACAATCAGACGATTTTGGAGGA
>JBBSDD010000208.1:0-5558 GCA_038249755.1 Flavobacteriales bacterium
CGCTTTCCTTCCAACTTGGGAAGCTGCTCAACAGCACCCAAATCTGCTACTTCTTTTGCGAACTTCAGCAGCAGGATTTCTCCCCGCTCCTTAAATACAATGGTTCTTCCTTTGAAAAACACGTAAGCCTTTACTTTTGAACCTTCTTCGAGAAATTTGCGGGCATGGCCCAGCTTAAACTCGAAATCGTGTTCGTCCGTATTCGGCCCAAACCTGATCTCCTTAACAACAATCTTTGCTTGTTTGCTCTTAAGTTCTTTTTGTTTCTTCTTTTGGTCGTAAAGAAACTTTTTATAATCAATGATTTTACAAACAGGTGGCACTGCATTCGCTGCTATCTCTACCAGATCCAATCCGCGTTCTTCAGCCAGTTTCAGGGCTTCTTCGATCGGAAATACATCGGCGGGTACATCGTCTGCAACTACACGCACGGATCGCGCTGTAATCTTTTCATTGATCTTGTGAGGATCTTCCTGAACAACTCTTCTGGTTGGTCTCTTTTGAAATCTCTTCGCTATGGTTTCTCGTTTTTATTTAACATTACCCAAAAGGGCACTAATTTCATTTTCAATCATTTTGGCAAAACCATCTACTGTTAAGGTTCCGGTATCACCATCTCCTTGTTTGCGCACTGAGACCGTCCTGTTTTTCTCTTCATCTTCGCCGACTATGAGCATAAAAGGAACTTTTTCCATCTCTGCATCACGGATTTTTCGGCCGACTTTCTCATTGCGTTCGTCAACGAGGGCGCGAATATCGTAATTATTTAGCTGATCTGAAACTTCTGCGGCGTATTTGTGATATTTCTCGCTGACCGGTAGAATCTTAACCTGCTCCGGAGTGAGCCATAAGGGGAATCGACCTGCACAATGTTCGATCAGTACTGCCACGAATCGTTCCATACTACCAAAGGGGGCACGGTGAATCATGACGGGACGATGGCGTTGATTGTCGCTTCCCACATATTCCAGTTCGAAACGTTCCGGAAGGTTGTAGTCAACCTGAATCGTACCGAGCAGCCATTTGCGACCAATGGCATCCCGCACCATGAAATCGAGCTTGGGCCCGTAAAATGCGGCTTCACCTTCTTCGATCACGTATGCTATTCCGGAATCTTTCACCGTTTCCAGGATGGCATCTTCCGCTTTTTTCCAATTCTCGTCCGAGCCGATATACTTTTCCGGATTGTTGGGATCGCGAAGGGATACTTGCACCGTATAATTTTGAAAACTCAGTGTTTTGAAAATATAAAGCACGAGATCGATGACTTTTTTAAACTCTGCTTTTACCTGCTCAGGGGTGCAAAAAATGTGTGCGTCATCCTGTGTAAAACTGCGTACCCGCGTCAATCCGTGGAGTTCACCGCTCTGCTCATAGCGATAAACTGTGCCAAATTCGGCCAGCCTTAAAGGCAAATCCTTGTAAGACCGGGGCTCCGCCTTATATATTTCGCAGTGATGCGGACAATTCATCGGCTTGAGCAAATATTCTTCTCCTTCATGCGGAGTGAGGATGGGCTGAAATGAGTCTTTGCCGTACTTGGCGTAGTGTCCGGAAGTGACGTATAGTTCCTTGCTGCCGATGTGGGGTGTGATCACCGGGAGATAGCCGGCCTTTTTTTGAGCGGCCTTGAGGAAATTTTCGAGCCTTTCGCGAAGGATAGCTCCTTTTGGCAACCAGAGAGGCAAGCCGGCACCCACTTTTTGTGAAAATGTAAACAGTCCGAGTTCTTTTCCGAGTTTCCTGTGGTCGCGCTTCTGCGCTTCTTCCAGCAGGTCGAGATAATCTTTCAGATCTTTCTGTTTTGGAAAAGTGATCCCGTACACCCGGGTGAGCTGTTTTTTTTTCTCATCTCCACGCCAGTATGCACCAGCAATAGACATGAGTTTTACTGCTTTGATGAATCCGGTGTCAGGGATGTGTGGACCCCGGCAAAGATCTGTAAATCCACCTTGTTGGTAAAAAGTGATCGATCCATCTTCGAGGTCTTCCAGCAATTCAAGCTTGTAAGGGTCACCTTTTTTCTTAAAATAATCGATTGCTTCGGCTTTGCTGATTTCCTGGCGGTTGTAGGTGTTTTTCTGCCGCGCCAATTCGAGCATATACGTTTCTATCTTCTCAAAATCTTTTTCACTCAGGGTTTCTTCACCGAGATCGATGTCGTAGTAATAGCCATTCTCCACAGGTGGGCCGATGGCAAATTTTGTGTTTGGCAGGAAGTGTTGAATGGCTTCTGCCATCAGGTGGGCTGAAGAATGCCACATGGTGGACTTTCCTTCTGCATCATTCCAGGTGAGCAAGCTCAGCGTAGCATCTTCATTTATAGAACGCGAAGCATCAACTACTTCTCCATTTACTTTGGCCGCCAATACATTGCGGGCAAGGCCCTCACTGATGTCTTTGGCAATCTCAAAGGCTGTGATGCCTGCCTGATATTTTCTTTCCGAACCGTCGGGTAGGGTGATCTTGATTTCCATGCTGTGACCGCTGTATTTTAGGGCCGTAAAGGTAGTAAACCACCGTTGCGAATGAAATGAAAGTTCAACTTAGCGCCTGAAGACTTCAATTTCCTTCATGACTTTTACCAGATCGGTGAATTTGCCATTGAATTTCGTGGCGCGTACCATGTGGTTATCAATCCAGTGATAATTGCCCCCACGCGGTTTGCCAACGAGCAAGCCATGATATTTGAAGCCATGTTTTTTCAGCCAGGTCTCCGTGATTTCCCGGTGGGCTTCTGTACGTGAGGTAAAAAACGTAATAATGTGTCCCTGATCATACCATTTGTTTAAGATATCCAGGGCGTCAGGATATGGTTCACACGTAGACATGCGTTCCGGCTCTTCATTTGGCACATCATCGGTTATAGTGCCATCGATGTCGATGAGGTAATTTTTAACCTCTTCATCGAGTTGTGGCGAAATGAGTCTTCCAAATTCATCGTGAGTTTCTCTCAGTGGATGTCCCGCAGATTCTGGCATTTGCATGTGTTTTTTGATAAGGATTTGATCTGATTCGAGATCAAAAGTACACCAATTTGGCTTTGATTTTCGAATCTAATTGTTATTTATACACTAAGTTATCCTGAAAGATTTTCATCAAATATGAAATTGCATTGGGTGATTTGGGAATACTTATTAAATTTGCGCTCCCCAACGGAGAGGTGGGTGAGTGGCTGAAACCACATGTTTGCTAAACATGCGTACTCTGAAAGGGGTACCGGGGGTTCGAATCCCCCCCTCTCCGCACCATTCAAAAACCCATCACGCGAAGCGTGGTGGGTTTTTTCGTATAAAAAAATTTCAAGAAGCTTGCTTCATTGAAATTTTTTTGCACGAAAAAACCAGGGTCGACGCAGGAGACCCGTGGGTATTTGGACAGTGCAGGTCCCCCCTTGGGATCACGTCAGTAATCCTTTTTTTTTGTACCAGGTATTAAGTACAATGTATTAAGGATCAAATTTTTTGTACGGACCATGAAGTAAAATGTATCAAATTTCACGCATTATCTTTGGCATTGGGCGCTTTTAAGTTCCCCGGAATCACGCCAATAAGACGCTATTGTATACATTTTCAGTCATTCCTTTATGACCTTAGCCGGTTTTCTGATTTGGAATGATGGAAACCACCTGCGTTTGGCATGAGTAATCTTTTCTTAAACCGACAAGCGACTATAAGGTAGTGTCATGGATTCAGATATATCCTCGTACTAATCGCTTGGTGATCAGAAATATCCTCTTGATGGGTTTTGTATTCTGCCGATTCCATCCCTTCATCGTGAAAGATATAGTCAATCCGAAAGGATGGAAAACGTCCGAGATAGGTATTTCCAATTCCCCAGCCGCTTTCGCGAAAACTGTCTTTCATATTTCGCGAAAGCTGCCCATAACTATATGATACGGGGGTATCATTCAGGTCACCGCAAAAGATAATAGGATAAGGACACTGAGCCATGTGGTCGAGAATGAGGTGTACCTGAAGAGATCTTTTGCGATAAGCGCTATTGAGCCGGTAAATAATATTCACGCCTTCCTTGTATTCGGGACGGGTAGAGCTCGTGTCATTTTGGAGTTCATCCAAAAACTTATAATTGTCGTCGGTAAACCGGATAGATGCCACATGCGCATTGTAAACCCTCACAGTATCGCCAAGGATGTTAATATCCGAGTAGATGCAAATGTTACTTCGCTCACCATCAAAGTTTATCCTCCCTTGATTCACGATGGGGTATTTACTCAGCGTAGCAATGCCATAGTGTTGCTTTTCGCGGATTGTGGTGGTATACACATCGTGGAGGTATGGTGCATTTAATTTTTTTTTGAGAAGTTCACGGGTTTCAAATTTTTCAGGGTCACTGTTGTGAAAAAATTCCTGAAAGCAATAAATATCGGCATTTTCCGGCTGCATTTGGCTGATCATGGCATCGCGGTCGGCTTTATTGGTGCGCCAGTTGTACCATCCAAATAGCCGGACATTGTGCGAAAATACTTTGACGGATTTTGTACCATCCCCATTAAAGGCTGTTCCCGGGAAGATTTGAAAATATGCTGCAAGATGGTTGAATCCGATTGCGATTGCCAGGAAGGATAACAAAGCCCACCTTTTTTTGATGAGCAGCCAGAAAATGACAAAACCAATATTGATGACCAATAGAATGCCATAACCAATTCCAAAGAATGCCAAAACCGGTGCCTTTTCCGGGCTGATATGGGTAGCTAAATAAGCTGCCAGCAAAGCGAGGACTGCCAGTATATTTAGGACCACGATCGTGGTCTTGCCCATCAGTCGGATACGCTGTATCACTTATTTTTTGCTTGCATTGAAGAGATACTCTTTTTCATCTTTTGACAAACTCTCATAACCGCTTCGTGAAATTTTGTCGAGTATGATATCGATCTTCTCTTCGTGCGCTTTGTCCTTCCGACTGGTCGGACGACTGGCTGTGGATTTGAACTCCTGCCTCGTTGACGATGCGACTTTCATTTTTGGTTTTGGTTTCACCAAATCTCTGAAAAAGTCTGTTACCGCATAGAAACCCTTTGACCAGTCGTTTCCTTTTTTCAAAGAAGTGCTGTACAAATAGCCAAAAGTAGCGCCTCCCAGATGCGCCAGCCGACCTCCTGTATTGCCTCCGTCTAGCAACAACAAGTCAAGCGCCACAAAAAATATAGCAATGTACATGAGCTTTACATTGCCTATCAGAATCAGTCTCAACTCCATATGTGGTGTATAAGTGGCGATGGCCACCAGAATGGCAATGATGGATGCCGATGCCCCATAGATAATGCTCTTACCACCTTCAAAAACAGGGAAGAGATTGTAGGCCAGGAAGTAAAAAAGAAATCCCACAATCCCACCCATGAAATAAACGGCGATAAACCTTTTTGCATTTAGCAAATCAGCAAACAAGCGCCCCGCAAAATAGAGCAGGATCATGTTGAAAAGAATGTGCATCAAACTTTCATGCACAAACATGTAAGTGATGATCGTCCAGGGACGATACAACATGATTTGCCAGTCAGAATTTCCGGAAATCCATGGCATCACGGCTCCGAGAAA
>JBBSDD010000209.1:0-5538 GCA_038249755.1 Flavobacteriales bacterium
ACATTAAATTCGGTCGAGAAGAAAATTTTGCGCGAGGGTGTCTTGAATTATAGCCAACATCTGCTCGACGCCGGCATGCGCGACTCAGCCCGTGTCACGATGGATATGAGCGCGGTGGTACTCGAGGGCGACAGTGAATTTGATATGTTATACAAACGCACACGCTGAAATTCCTGATCTTTTTGCTTTCTAATTGCATCCACCCGGTGTTTATTTTACTGTCATGAATCGCCGGAAACTTTTCGTATTTGCTATTGTCACCTCCCTGGCTTTGGGTTTTGGCCTTGCGGATAGCAAGATTCCAGGCAGGCTGAAAAATGCCTTTGCTGCCCTTGAGGTCTTCAATTATTTTGAAGCAAAAGAGCTGTTTGAAAAGTCAATCGATAAACATCCCGTGGGGGCAGGGTATGGTCTCAGCATCATCTATGCCCGCAATGACAATCCCTTTTTTCAAATAGACTCGGCCATGCAGTATATTTATTTGGCCGATAGCCTCTGGCCTTCGCTTTCCGCAAAAACACGTGAAGATTATACCGAAATTCCGCTCGATTCGGTGCTTATTCAAAAACAAAAGCAGAGCGTGGACTCCATCGCTTATTTTATGACGGAAGAACTTGCTGCTTTAGAATCCTGGAACCAATATATCGAAAGACACCGCACTCCGGAATTTCTGTACAGGGCAATCGGAGAAAGAAATGCGCTGGCTTTTGCACAGGCTTTTGATGCTGGAACATCCGAAGCCATGATGGTATTCATCAATACATATCCGCAGTCAAGGGAATATGAAGATGCGGTGGATATTTATGATGAATTGATCTATGATGAAATCACGGCCGGTGGTGGAATCAACGAATACCTTACTTATTTGGAGCAATATCCGGAGGGCGCTTACCGCAGAGAAGCGGAGAACGAAATATTTGTGCTTTTCACCAAAGATGATACGCCGGAAGTGTATTTGCAGTATATCAATTCATTTCCGGAAGGGCCATTTCTCGAAAGAGCCTGGCGAAGAATTTATACCAAAGAAATAGGCGACCAATCTGCCAGGGCGATTGCCAATTTCAGCCTGCAATATCCAGAGTATCCGTTTATGGCGGATTTAATGAAAAATTTCGATCTCGCCACAACGCGGTTTTACCCCATCAGCAGAAATGCTCTTTGGGGACATATCGATGAAAATGGCCTCGAGAGAATTTCCCCGCAGTTTGATTGGAATGAGCCTTTCAGTGAAGGGCTGGCCCTTGTATCCAAAAATGACAAGATTGCTTTCATAGACAAAACAGGAAAGGCAATCACAGACTATATTTTTGACGAAGCTTTTTCATTTCACCACGGTTTTGCCACGGTGGAAATTGATGGACTATACGGTTTGGTGGACCGGATGGGTCAGTTTACCATTCCTGCCAAATATGATGAGTGCGGTGAAATGTCTGAGGGTTTTGTATATGCGGCGAAAGGCGAAAAGTACGGCTATTTGAATGCACGTGGGGAAATAATCGTCGATTTTAATTACAACAATGCCAGTGATTTTAGTAATGGACTGGCTGTGGTCGAAAAAGACAGCCTCAGTGGATACATTGATACCACTGGGCAGGTTGTGATTGATTTTGTTTATGATTGGGCAGAACCCTTTAGAGGAGATTACCCGGCCCGGATGCGTAAAAACGGCAAATTTGGCTTGATCAACCGACAAGGGGAAGTGCTGGTCGAGCCAGTTTACAGCGCCATCGGAGATTTTTCTGATGGATATTTTCTCGCTGCCCGGGAGAATACATATGGATTTATCAATTTGCGGGGCGAGGAAGTCATTCCTTTTGAATTCAATTTTGGTCAAACAGCACTTGCGGAATCCAGGTTCATCCAGGGAAATGCCAAGGTATTCCAGAAAATTAAAAAAGATGAATGGACAGCAGTAATTGATACGGCGGGTAAAAAAGTAGTTCCAGCTATTTTTGAGGACCTTGGCATTTTTTCCAACCGGTTGATGCCAGTGAAAAAGAAAGGAAAATGGGGTTACGCAGATGGCAAACTCAATCTGGTTATTCCCTATTTTTATGACGAGGCCGGGAGTTTTCAGGACACTGTGGCACGGGTATCGAAAAATGGACTTTTTGGATTGATAGACACTTTGGGTAAACCAGTCATTCCTTTGCAATTTACCGAATTGGTTTTGTTGGATTCTATTCTTCTTGTGAAGGATACGGCTTACGGTGTTATTAATCTCAAAGGCGCAGAATTGGTTCCGATGCAATTTGAAAGTGCCAAAGTTCTGGATGATTACGTGATTCATTTCATCGATTTTTTCGGAAAGGCGAGTTATTATGATTACCGCCGTCAAAAATTCATTTGGCGGGAAGACCAACCATAGAGGCAAAAAGAAATTGTATTTTTGCGCTCGAAAATGTGACGGAGGGCTAAATGCCCGCGTGGATATGGATCAAAAACCGCTAGAAAAGGAAGTTCTTGCCGAAGTTTTTAAACTCATCAACCAGTGGTTGGCTGACAGCCGCGAGGCAAATCTTCCCGTTATCAACTATGTATCACCGGAAGAATTATCAAAAAAGCTTCAACTGCGCATTGATGCCCATGGCATGGAGGCAGATGGCTTGCTTGACGAAGTGCGACAATACCTCAATTATGCTGTGCGCACCGCCCATCCGTCCTATCTCAATCAGATGTTCGGGGGGTTTAATTTTCCCGCTTTTATCGGTGAGATAATCACGGCACTTACCAATACATCCATGTATACGTATGAGGTGGCTCCGGTGGCTACCCTGATGGAAATGAAACTCATGGACAAGATGATTTCATTTACAGGCTGGAATACAGGGACAGGATCTCTCCTTACCGGTGGAAGCAATACCAATATGGTGGCCATGTTGCTCGCCAGAAATTCGATGTTCAAAGATGTCAAGCAAAACGGGATTTCCGGTTTGCCACGGCTGGCGATATTCGTTTCGGCGCGAAGTCATTTCTCCATGCTCAAAGGTGCCAACACCATTGGAATCGGTCAGGATGCTGTGATGAAGGTAAGGCCGGATGATCAGGGTCGCATGCGGGCACCCGCTTTACAAGTTGCCATTGAAGAGGCGATGGAGAAGGGGAGGAAACCTTTTATGGTTTGTTCTACGGCAGGTACCACGGAGATGGGGGCATTTGATGCCATAGACGAGGTAGCGGCTGTCGCCAAATCATTTGGTCTCTGGCACCATGTCGACGGTTCCTGGGGTGGAAGCATTCTTTTGAGTGAGAAGCGGAGGGGAATGTTTAAGGGGCTGGAAGAAGCTGATTCCTTTTCATGGAATCCCCACAAACTGATGAATATCCCGCTCGTCTGTTCAGCCCTGCTCGTGAAAAATCCAAACGTGATGCGGGACGAGATTCAGAGTTACGACGCGGATTATATTTATCACCAGTACGAAAGTGCCGCCTACGATTTGGGTCCCGCCTCTCTACAATGCGGCAGGCGTGTGGATTCATTGAAACTCTGGCTGGCATGGAAGTTTTATGGAGATGAAGGATATGCAGCGCGGATTGAAAAATTGTTTGACCTGGCTGCCTATGCCACATCATATGTGGAGAATGACCCCGCATTGGAACTTATGTTTCCCACCCAGTCGCTCAATGTCAACTTTAGGTACAAGGTCGGACCGGGATATGATGCGGATCAAATCAATGAGATGGTGCGCTATCAACTTATCCGAGAGGGCATCACCATGGTGAATTATTGCAATTTGGACCATGGACTTTCAATACGGCTTATTTTCCTTAATCCGGATTTAAACGAATCGGACCTCGACAATTTTTTCCGCAATTTTAAGGCTGCTGCCAATGGTTTGATTCAATCACTGCCCGCTGCGGCGCTGATCTCATAATCCGATTCACTGCGCGCATAAGTGAACACGATTGATGGATTGCGGTTATATAGGTACCTTTGTGTCAAACCTTAAATATAAATATGATGAGCACCACGAAAGAAAAAACATCCACCAAGGAAGAAAAAACATATACCAAGCTTGGATTTAACCGGGCTGAAGCTGCAGAGCTGGTAGAAGGACTGAATATCCTTTTGGCCAATTACAGCGTGGCTTATCAGAAGATCAGAAATTTTCACTGGAATGTTACCGGAGGCGATTTCTTCGACATTCACGAAAAACTGGAAGTGGAATATCTGGCGGCTGCTGAAAACATTGATGATATTGCGGAGCGCGTGCGTATCCTGGGATTTAAACCACTGAGCACACTTGCTGAATATCTCGAAATATCTGATATTAAAGAGGTAAAAGAGATTGCCTCAGATAAAATGATGCCGGCAGTTGTAAAAGATTATGAAACTCTCCTTTCTTTTATGGTGGATGTGGCAGATTCAGCTGTTGATCACGGGGATTTGGGTACGGAAACACTTATGAGAAATATGATTATCCGCACCGAGGAGAAACATTGGATGTTTTCTGCGTTCATTAAGTAAGACATGTATTTGACAGGTCAAAAGGGTCAGCCAGGCCGACCCATTTGCTTGAAATGAAAGCCTATAGAAATCAATGATATATCTTATATAACCTCTTTCGCGGGAAGCCAAAATTAAATAATTTGAAAAAAAATCAGTTTTGGCATGAGGGTTGCTTTGAATAAGATTGTAAGCAATACATCAGAGTTGGTTACTCTGATTGGTTAAAATGATTGGTTAATCATAAAAGACCTGCCAAACGTGGCGGGTCTTTTATTTTACAGACCATTCGTCAATTCAGATTTCGAACCTTGCTTTTGGGATTTGCTTTTCAGAAATCCCTTTTTGATTTGTCTTGGCACTTTTCTGTTTATTGAAGAGAAACGCATTTCTTTATTCACTCCATCATCGGAAACCCTAGAGCCGTAATTTTAAACTTCCGGAATTACGCCAGAGGTTCGCATCAAACCATCTCCCACTGATTACCATTTGATACGCACATTCGGAACCCCGTTTTGCTACAATTTTTGTTCGAAAGGCAAAAATTCCGGCAAAAATCAACCTTTTTGTCACTATCCGCTTTAAGCATTTGACCCCTTCAGGGTCAGCCCGTATCTGCCAAAGACGAATTTTTATTTACTTGAATAATGCACAGGAAATCAATAAGTCTATGCTCATCTGTAAATACCAAATTTCAAAAACCCCGGATGACATTGGCCATCTTATTATATTCCTGAAATATTAGTCATAGGTCAATTTGAGTTCCCCCCCTTTAAAAAAAGGCCACTGTCATTCCGGGTGGTTAAAATTTGAGATTTACAGAAAGTATATGACATATTGATTTTTAGACGTTTAACCAAAATGGATAAAATCTGTCATTGGTAGGATTTAAAATTTGGCATTTACAGAAAGGAAATGACAAATGGGTTAGAAGCGTATTAACCTAAGAGAAAAAATATGTCATTGATAAGTGCGACCACCCGATACAGTTCATTTTTTGTTCAGCCTTCCATGCTGGTCATCGATTGCGTTGTTTAACCCCATACGCAAGCGTATAGGGTTAAGCATGGTTTGGCGCTCCGCGCCAGGAT
>JBBSDD010000210.1:0-5534 GCA_038249755.1 Flavobacteriales bacterium
ACTTTTCTTCGGTGCAGGCGTGAAATATGATTCCAGCAGCCAATAGCGGAATGAGCAAAAGGTATTTGGCCACGGAACTGTTTTTTGATTTTGATCTGTTTAACATCATGATTCTCGATTTTAGAAGGTTTGATTTTGCAAAATGGTGTGCCAGTATCTTTTCGCTGATTCCAAAGGCCTCGCTCAATAAGATTCGGCTGTATTTGGACTTATCGTCAAATTTTTTGATGACTGCCTGGTCTGCGCAGAATTCGTGATTTGTTTCCATCGCTTTTTCAAGCAAATAAATGGCGGGATTAAACCAGCAAAAGATTCTGGCCAACCGGATAAAGATGACGTCTACGCTGTGAAGTTCGCGCATATGCACGGCTTCGTGCGCGCGAATCCATGGGATATGTTCTGATTCGGGTTCGCAGCTCCAGAATAAATAGTGAAAAAAACTCGCCGTCGACCGTTGATTGCTACTCCACACTTCTGTGCCATTTTGAGATCGGGTCTTGCGGCTGATGTGCACCAATTTATAGGTGAGTGCCATTTGAAATAGTAGAAATAAGGCCGTAGCTGCTGCCCCCAAAAAGTAAATTGCCCCCAGGAATTGCATTAAATTAAACCCGGATGGCTGACTACTCATGTCGTTGGTGGCCCCGACAATTAATTCTTCCAATTGAATGGTAAAAAGACTGTCGTTTAAATATTCCGATGAAACAGGGATGAAAGGAATAATGAAAGCTGAAAAGACCAATCCGATTATCAGAAATCGGTTTGCATTAAAAAACGTAAGATTTTTAAAAAGCAAGTGATACGCTGCCGCGAAAAGGAGCAGGTAGAGGTTGATTTCAAATACGTAGGTCAGCCAGGAATTCATCATTTATCGTTTTTAGCGGTTTCTATGATTCGAAGGATTTCGTCAAGTTGGTTCGCATCAATATTTTGATCTTTCACAAAAAAGGAGAACATTTTTGAAGCCGATCCACCGAAATAGCCTTCCACCATTCTCGACATACTAAATGTCCGGTAGTCATCTTTGGGAATCAGCGCACGGTATTGATGGCTTTTGCCAAATGCTTCGTGCGCTACAAAACCTTTGGTTTCCAAAATCCGCACGATGGTGGAAACGGTATTGTATGCCGGTTTTGGATCGGGAAATCGCTCCAGAATATCTTTTACAAAGGCTTTCTGCAGATCCCAAAGGATATGCATTACTTGTTCTTCAGCCCGGGTTAATTCTTTCATGAGACAAATGAACTAATAATTTAGTTGACAAACTAATTTTTTAGTTAACAACTTTTGAACGCGTCATTGTTTCATATCTCTCTTCGCAGAATTTCTTTGGGTTCCAATCCTACCGTAAAGTTGAAAAGAATCGCACTTGACTGCCGCGAATAGATGGTGTATATTGCGCGCACCAAATATTTAACATCGCTACCAGCGAATTAACCATTTAACTGATGCTTAAAATTCTAACCGTTTGTTTAACGCTATGTGCGTTTTCCTCAGCCCAGGTCTTTTCTCAGGAAACCCCTTACGTCGAAGGTGAACTAATCGTCATGCTGCACAAAGGCATTTCTCCTGACATCATTTCTTCCCGACACAATGCAGACCCTTTGATAGACAATGGCCTGAAGCATGTTGAAATGCTTTCAGAATTGTCGAATATTCATTTGTTTTCTTTCAATCCTGCCGTTATCGCAGATTCCGAAATTCTAAAACTAATTACCGACGACAAAATGGTGAGAGCCGTTCAATTCAATCACTTTGTTCAGGAAAGAAATTTACCCAATGACCCACAATTGGGCTCTCAATGGCACCATGTAAATGGAAACGATAAAGATATCGACAGCGATCTGGCGTGGGACATCACCACGGGCGGAACCACAGCCAATGGTGACGAAATAGTTGTATGTGTTATTGAACCAGGAGGTTCGAATTACAACCATGTGGACCTTATTGACAATCATTGGAGGAATACGGCGGAAATTCCCAACAATGGAATCGACGATGATGGCAATGGCTATGTGGACGACTACGATGGTTGGAGACCTTCGACCAATTCGGATAACGTACAAACCGGAAGCCACGGTACGTCTGTGTCAGGAATGATAGGCGCAAAGGGAAACAACGGAAGTGGCGGAGCAGGTGTGAACTGGAATGTGAAAATCATGCAGGTTCAGGTCAGTTCACTTACTGAGTCAAATGTTATCGCTGCGTATGCTTACCCTCATGCCATGCGGAATATTTACAACAACACCGATGGTGTGCAAGGAGCTTTCGTAGTCGCCACCAATGCTTCTTGGGGAATAGACAATGCGAATCCCCTGAACTATCCGGTGTGGTGTGGTTATTACAACGATCTTGGAGAAGTCGGAATCCTGAATTGTGGTGCCACTGCCAACAACAATGTGAATATTGACGTGGTCGGCGATATGCCCACAGGATGCAGCAGTCCTTATATGGTGTCTGTGACAGCAACCAACAACAATGACCAGAGAACTTTTTCAGCTTATGGAGCTACAACCATCGATCTTGGTGCACCGGGAAGTTCAGTGTTTCTCCCATCAGGAAGTTCATCATACAGCAACACGAGCGGCACTTCTTTTGCCAGTCCTTGTGTAGCAGGAGCCATAGCCCTGGTTTATTCGGCGCCATGCAGTGATCTCGCCGGACTGGCGCTTTCTGACCCCCAGGCTGCGGCCGACAATGTGCGCAACTATATTTATGATGGAGTTGACCAGGTGGCGCAGCTAGCCACCCAAACTGTCACGGGAGGAAGATTAAATGTGAAAAATGCGCTGGACCTCGCCATGGAAGATTGCGGTGGTTGCAATGCCCCTTATCCTCAGGCAGCAAACCTCAATTCGACGGTACAATCCAACGGCGTCATGCTGAGCTGGGATCCCATACCTGGGTCGATCGGATGCCAGATACAGGGAAGTTTGGCAAATGGATCAGGCAATCAGCTTTTTCAGATAAATATGCCCGAATTGGCTCAATTTTTTGTCCCTTCAATTCAATTGCCTTTGGCAGGAGAGCAATACCGATGGAGGGTGAGATGTGGCTGTTCAGTCAATCCGCTTGTGGTTGGACCGTGGACACCTTACCAGTTTTTCTTCTGGCCTGTTTCTGGTTTTAAATCGATTTCCAGCGATGTTTCGCAGCCGAAGTTGCAACTTTTTCCGAATCCAACTTCGGGAAAACTGGCAGTGAACTACGCTGTAGCGCAAACATCACCCGTCACCATTCAGATTTTTAATATGGTAGGCCAGGTCGTTCATTCGGAAGTAAGGACTTTAGAGTCCGGGATGCGTGAAATACGGTTGGATCTTTCAAGTCTTACCGCTGGCGTTTATCTGTTTCAAATAGCTGCACCATCGCAGGCATCTGAAACCGCCAGATTAATTCTTACAAGATAATTTTGTCCTCCAATCAATCTTCAACGTGCAGCATGAATAGAAATGTTGTTCACATATTGACCATTTCATAATCAATTATTTAGAATTAACACGATGAAAAAATCTCTGCTTACCATATGCATCTGCGCTGCTGTATTTTTTGGAAACCGTGTGTATGCCCAAACGATAAGACATATCGCTCCCATGAGTTCTTTGTCAAAAACCACTTTGGCGGAAGCCGAAATTCGTGTGCTGCCAGTCCCGGATTTGAAAAAACTAAGTCTCGAGGATGATCAAACAATGAAGGATCACTCAGGTCCGTGGAGGTTTGGCTCTCCGACTGAGATTGCATTAGACTTCAATGAATTTGGAACATGGGAAGAAGCTTACGGTGGTGGTCGTATATGGCGGGCCACCTTTACGGCAAAAGACGCGCTGACCATGAACGTGTTTTTCGATCATTTCTTTTTGCCGGAAGGCGCCACGCTCCATGTGTACAATGCCGATCAATCAGTGATAGATGGTGCCTACACACACCACAACAATCAGCCAGATTTTCTACTGGCCACCTTGCCAATGCAAAGCGAAAGCATCACCGTAGAATACTTTGAACCAGCTGACAAAACAGGGGAAGGCCAGATTACAATCGGCTCAGTCATTTACGGATACCGTGCGATTCAGCCATTTTTTGATTCTGTTTTGGCGGAAGCCAAGGGGCTCAATGATGCTGGTGCCTGTAATTATGACACCAAGTGTTCCATCCTTTCCGGAAATCCTTTTGGATCGCCAGGTGAGTGGAACGAACAGATCGCTTCTGTAGGTATTATGATGAGCGGTGGCTCTGGGTTTTGCTCAGGTGCTCTCGTAAATAATACGTCAAATAATGGTACGCCTTATTTCCTTTCTGCAAATCATTGCGGTACATCAGGCGGCGGAGGAATCACCTTTATGTTTGGATGGGAATCGCCAACAGCCATTTGTGCAACCAATGGAAACAGTTCAAATGGCCCGACCAACAAGACGATCAATGGTGCTACGCTTCGGGCCAACCGAAGTGGCTCAGATTTCGCCTTGTGGCAATTGAATTCAGCCATTCCACTTTCGTATAACGTGTATTATGCGGGATGGGACAGGTCCGGAAATTTACCAACGGCCGTAACTGGAATTCACCATCCGCGTGGAGATGTGAAAAAAATCTGTTTGGATACAGACGGTCCTTACCAATCAACTGCCGGCGGTGCCCAGGTGTGGTGGATCGATGAATGGGAATTTGGTGTGACCGAACCAGGATCTTCAGGTTCACCAATTTTTGATCAAAATAAACGCATCGTGGGACAGCTTTTTGGGGGACTTGCCGCTTGCTCGGGAACTTCCAACAATGGATCGTATGATTACTACGGCCGGTTTAATGTATCATGGAATACCGGGACAAGTGTCTCCAGCCGATTGAAAGAATGGCTCGATCCACTCAATCAAAATCCACTGGTTTTGGATGGGTATAATCCGAACGCACCACAGGTCAATGTGGATGCAGCCCTTACAGCTGTAGAAAATCCGGAAGGCTTCTATTGCAATGAATCTTCTTTTATTCCGGTGGTTAATTTATTGAATGCAGGGGCGAATAATCTGACATCCGTATCCATTAATTATGGCATTTCGGGGCAGACCACATCCAGTTTTCTTTGGACAGGCAATCTGGGTACAGGTGCAAGCACCGCTGTTTCCTTGCCAGCAGTATCAGTTTCGACCAATGGATCATTCGTTCTCACCGCTGTTATTACCGCTGCCAATGGTCAAACCGATCAAAATCCATTAAACAACTCAGCCAGCTCCCCGTTTGATGTGGTTCTTGATGGACAACAGGTATCTCTCGATATCCTGCTCGATTGCTGGGGATCTGAAACTACCTGGCAAATCGCGCCCTCCGGCAGCACCACGCCACTGACCACTGGTGGACCTTACACCAACGGCACGGGAGGCACCACTGTTTCATCAGAATTTTGCCTCGCCCCGGGATGTTACACATTCACCATTTTCGACAGTTTTGGAGATGGTCTCGCCGGTTCTGAGTATACCTTCTGCGGTGCGGATGGAAATTATACCATAACCGGTGCTGGTGGAGCTGTTTTGGTGAGTATGCCAGTC
>JBBSDD010000211.1:0-5526 GCA_038249755.1 Flavobacteriales bacterium
CGTACTTGTGCACCCATCAATCCCGCTTGTGCCGCGGTTGGCGTGGTAGATCATATCAGGATGGCTGCCAAATAATTGCACATAGCGCACTGGTGAACTATTTGCCATGTGAAGATGGATTTGGCTTTTGAGTTCATTGAGCACGATGTCGTAAACCTGGAAATCGCTGTAGGCAATTTGCCTAATATAAGATTCGTGGGCTTTGGCGCAGACTTCCGCGTGATTTTGCCAGAGGCTGGCATATCCTTCAGAAGGCGTTCCTGTCATTTTTCCCGAAAGGGCAGCCAGAAATGCAGCGGGCTCCATGGGGATTTCCAAAGTCAAACCCTGATAGGTGTCAAGCCCTTTGTCGTGGGGGTGAATATGCCAGTGTGCTGCGGGCTGAAATCGCCTGAGCAACGCTTTTATTTTTTTGGATACCACAGCTCCACCCATGGTCAGAAGGATGTCGGGCATCATATCGGTCATCAGCGCCTCGTCCTTAACGGGCATTACCAGCCTGTCGATGGTGCTGATGATGCGGTGGCCGTGCACATTGCTCGTGGTTTCTGTGAGGATTACCACGTTTTCCCTTTCGGAAAAATGATTGAGAAGATCATTCAATTCCTTGGCGGGCAGCATTTGTCCGACGAGAATCATTGCTTTTTTTGTCTGGCTTAATGTGGCAGCAAGCTCTTCCATGGCACGCTCCGGAAGGCTGTGAATGGTGGGAATGCGTGTGTGAAACCGCGGAATTTCCAATTCCGCATAGGTATTCGTTTTGTACAAAGGTTCTGCCATGGGCACGTTGATGTGCACGGGTCCGGGGTTTTCGGTGAGCGCGGTATTGAACACTTCACTCAGTTTTCTTCTGTTGTACCACATATCGTCAGTGGTTTCAGGATCAGAGATGAGCGAAAACTGGTTGCGGATAAAATTGTCATACAAATGCTCCTGTCGGATGGTTTGTCCATTGCCCTGATCAGTCCATGATAACGGACGATCGGCGGTGATGGCGATGACTGGAACTTTGAGGTAAAATGCCTCCACCAGTGCCGGTGCAAAATTGATGCTCGCTGAGCCGCTTGTGCAAATGATGATCACCGGTTTGCCGGTCGAAAGTGCCAGCCCCAGTGCATAAAAACCAGCCGCGCGTTCGTCGGGAATGCTGCAACAGTTAAAAAGTCCGGATCGATTGAAAGAAATGGTGAGCGGCGCATTTCGCGATCCGGGACAAATAATGACATGTTTTACACCAAAATGTTTGGCAGCCATCACGAGGGTGTGTATGCCTTTTTGGTCGCTCAGGGTGATGTTTTTGGGATTAGTCATTCAGGTATTGAAGGATTGTCGTTGCTTTTTGTTCGGTTTCTTCCCATTCGGATGGCAAATCTGAGGCGACAGTGATGCCTCCGCCAAGGTATAATGCCAAATCAGATTTACCTATTTGCATGCAGCGCAAATTTACATAAAGACTTACCCTTTCCGGCAGGTTTACGATGCCGAGGTAACCCGTGTACAAGCCGCGGTGGTGCAATTCCGTGCGGTTGATAAAGTCGGCTGCTTCTTTTGCCGGAAGGCCAGCCACAGCCGGAGTGGGGTGTAGATGTCTAACCAACGTTTTGAAAAATCCTTGGGTGGCAGGACCGTCAAAATGGAAAGTGGATTTGAGGTGGTTCACATTTCCTGCCTGCACAGTGTCTGGTATGGATTCCTTGAACTTAGAGATTCCGCTGGCGATTAATGCCTCCCGGATGTGCGCAGAAACATATTCCTGTTCGATTTTTTCTTTTTTGGACCAATTTACGTTGGCGCTCGTGGGTAGGGTGCCCGCGAGGCTGACTGTTTGCCAGCCCGTTTCGGTTTTTTCAACCAAAATCTCTGGTGAAGCGCCCATCCACATTCCGGTGGCGGGATGAGAAAGCAGGTAAACCAGGGCCCGTGGGTAAGCTTTTTCCAGTTTCTTGAAAAAGTCAAAGGCATTGAAATCAACAGGTTTTGGGATGCGTTTGATGCGTGAGAGGACCGCTTTTTTCAGAGAGCCATTCTCAAAAGTCTTTTTATAAGCTTGAAATTGTTTCTCGTATTCGTCAAAAGTGGTGTGTGCCGGCAATTCGGATTGTCCGTTTTCCTGAGTAGAGATGTTGAGCCTTCCGGCAAAAGAATTTTCCGATACGGAATACATTTTTACGGAACCTGATTCTCCCCAAGGCTGAATGACGAAATAGGGTCCTTCAATTTCTGGCTCATCTCTTTCGGCAAAAACCTCCCATTCTGTTTTTCCGGGAAACCGGCAAACACAGAAGGGCGCGCCAGTGGTCAACGCTTCTGAAATGTAATTGGATAAAGTATCCGATTGGGTATGTAGCTTTTCGTTGATCAAGCGGGGTCGATGATCATATTGGTAAGTCGGCAGGCCGATAAAAGATTGGCCTCTTCATCATAAATTTTGATTTCCCACACGTGGGTGCGACGACCTTTGTGCAGCAACAGACCCCGTGCTTTCACCGTTCCAGACCGAACACTGCGCAGGTGATTTGCGTTGATTTCGATGCCCACCACCTGAGATTTGGGATTTTCCAGATGAAGAAAACTGCCGTAACTGCCCAAAGACTCAGCCAGGGCAGCATTGGCACCACCGTGTAAAAGTCCGGCAGGCTGGTGAACAGATGAATTGACGGGCATGGTCGCTTCAACAAAATCATCGCCGAAATCTGTAAAGATGATACCCAGTGTTTCCATCATGGTATTCTTTGTTATTTCGTTAGCTTTCTGAAGGATTGTAGATTTGTCCATGAATAATGTAATTGCACGCAAAGTTATGCCTTGCATTAAAACAACAGTGTCGGGCGATGGTTTAAGAAATATCATTGGATGAATGACAGAAATTAAACATAGAAAAAAAAGAATCCTGCTCGTGGAAGACGAGGAAAATCTCAAGGACGTAATCCGGCTCAACCTCGAGATGGAAGGTTACGACGTGACGGTGGCTGTGGATGGGGAACAGGCTTTGGCGCAGGCGCGCAGCGCGCGTTTTGATTTGTGCATCCTCGATATTATGTTGCCAAAGATCGATGGTTTTACCGTGTGTCGCACCTTGCGGATTGACAACAACCGGTTGCCGATTCTTTTTTTGAGCGCCAAGTCCACCAGTGCCGATCGGGTGGAAGGCTTGAAAATTGGGGGCGACGATTACCTTACGAAACCATTCAATCTGGAAGAACTGCTGCTGCGTGTCTCTATTCTCTTGCGCCGAAGCGACATTCCCCGCGCTGACAAGACAGAAGTGAAAACTTATCGATTCGGACCGAATCAAATCAATTTTAATACTTTTCAAATCGTAGGATTTGACGGAGCCACCAAAGAAATCACGAAACGTGAAATCAACCTGCTCAAATTTTTGATTGAGAACCAAGGTCGTGTCGTGTCGCGGGAAGAAATTCTCGAAACAGTGTGGGGTTATGATGTCTATCCGTCCACCCGAACGATTGACAATTACATTCTCGCTTTTAGAAAATACTTCGAGCCGAACAGCCGTGAACCTATGTATTTCTACTCCATCAGGGGCGTGGGATATAAATTTTCAAATATTTCCACCTGATTGGCAACCCTCGAATTTCTCTCCGTCTTTTGGTTGTAGTATCCAAGCTATAAAATGGTTTCAAAATTTTCCTTGCAGGTTTTAAAGCGCTCCTCGGAGCGCTTTTTTTTTGACCTCGTCGCTCTGGGCTAAGTGTTATTCAGATAACTATATATTTCATTTTGCGTCACCTGAGCGCAGTCTCCAATCTGCAGTTTGGTTATCAAGTTTTCCCTTGCAGGAATTAAAGCGCTCTTCGGAGCGCTTTTTTAGTTGAATCCAGGTTTCTCTTTCGGAATTTGACATGAAAAATTATCCGCGTGAATTTTTTTCAGGAATAAAATAGCTGATTTACAGCGTTTAATGATTTAAACTAGGAATTTTGTGTTTAAAATACACCACCCCATCACGAACAGATGGCAACCCTTGAAAAAGCTTCCGTCTTTTGGTTGTAGTATCCAAGCTACAATGGTTTCAAATTATCCTTGCAGGTTTTAAAGCGCTCCACGGAGCGCTTTTTTTATGGATGAAATTCTCCGATTGCAGTTTGTATGTCATTAAAAATAGATCGGTGATTTCTATTCAAAAACGGGATATTTAAATGCCTCATCAGCCACGATATCCACAGATTTGTCAAGCATGGCATTCAGGATTTCGACCAGCACCGCTTCAAATTCCCGTTCATCTTCATCGGTTTGGATGCCTCTCTTTAATCTCAGATTGCGGTTGGCAGGCGCAGGAAGTGAAATGATTTGCGCGTCAACCGTTTCTTTGTTAAATTTTGATCGGATCTGCCAATTGTACAAAAGCAGCTGAAAGGCTTTCGGATGTTTGGAAAAAGATTCCACCGACCATTCTTTGAGACTGAGATCTGAGGATTTCACATTTCCGGTTTTGAAATCGACGATGCCCAATTGACCATCGCGGCGTTCCACACTGTCAGCCGAACCTGTAAAAACGGCCTCAATGGACTCGCCGTCAATTTCGAACCGCAATACCCGATCCAGTTTCATCTCAGAATCCAGGTACGTCAATTTTTGACCTGCGGCAATGAGGGCTTTTTCTGATTTCAGGTAGTTGCGCAACATCTCCCCAGCCATCTCATAATGTATGCGGTTCAGACCATACGTGTGGTTGCGCGATTTTTCATTCATTGAAAATTGCCTGGAAAGCTCCTCACCAGCCACCTTGAGCATTTGATCGAAGTCTTCTGTGGCGATCTCTTTATCCAAAAAAGGCAAGTGCAGTGCCTCCACGGTGTCATGAAACAATGTGCCGAAAGTCGAGCTGTCAAGATCGGTTCCTTCATCGGGCTCTTTCAACCGCAATACATAACCATAGTACCATTCCAGCGGCGAGTCCAGATACCGATTGATCGATGAGGCCGATAGTCGGTTGCGGATACTCCGTTTGATGTTGTCCAGTACTTCAGGCGTTTTTTTGATTTCCAAAACCGTTTCAGGTGCCGGGAGAGCAGGTTGTGAAAGGGTTATTCTTTTCAAATTCACTTGTGCGTTGGCACGTGATAGTTCATGGCTTAGCTGAAGCAGATACCGGCTCGCCTCGCCACCTTTTTGATCGTCTGTATCGGTATGGTAGACGAGGGTCGCAGCATCGGCATGCTGTAGAAGACGGTAAAAATGGTAGGCATATACGGCCTCTTTTTCTTTTTTTCCGGGCAACCGGTGGTAGCCGCGAATTTCAAAAGGAATGAAGCTGTCGATTTTCGCTTTTCGCGGAAGCACATCTTCATTGGCCGAACAAACCACGACATTTTTAAAACCGAGGGCTCTTGTTTCCAGCAGCCCCATGATTTGCAAACCTTTCAATGGTTCTCCCATCAGGGCAAGACTGCCGGCGGCCAGTGCGCGCTGCAAAATACCCGTTAAAACGGAAGGCCGCAAATCGCGAAATTGCGGGAAGGCACGTGTTTTTGCCAATACGCGCGACACCAGCACCACCGATTC
>JBBSDD010000212.1:0-5521 GCA_038249755.1 Flavobacteriales bacterium
ATGTGAAATCATCTTCCACCAGTAAGATATGCGCCATAGTTAACGATTACGAAGGGTCAAAAGTACAAAATGCCGGGGGAAAAATTCCCCCGGCATTTGCTTTGTTCATAAACGCTATATATAGAGTGGCAGCTTACGCTACCTTTTTGCCATTCTCGTCAAATTTCACTGTTTTTGTCTCAGGCCCGTTGGTTACCTGTACTTTATAGTGTGCTTTAGACATTGCTCCGTCAGTACTTGCTTTTCCTTCTACTTTAGCAATCGAGGATACCGTCCACCCTTTGTAGTCGTCACCTTTTAAGGCAGTCTGAACGGCTGAAGGGAGTTCCTCCATGGTGATATATTTTTCATTTTGATCTACTGCCACAAATTGTTTTTTATTGTTCTCAACTATCGCATCCTGTGCGATAGCTGTCGAAAATCCTGCAAACAATGCGGCTATAAAAAGAATTTTTTTCATGATATCGTGATTTGAATTTTGCGTGATCTAATAAACATGCAGAGAATTCTATGCCGAATAGCTCAAAGTCTCTAAAAAACTGTTTGTCAATAATTTGTATTCGAACCTTCAAACACCCTTTGCGGACCTTTTACACAATGTGGGGAGCGCGATTGTGGGAAATTTTGGTCATGGATTGCCTGGTTTCCCGAAACACAAGACTTTTTTGACAGCCAACGCGCAATTTCCCGTAACACCCACATCGGAAATCTCGTTAAAAGGACATGAAAAGATCACTCGTTATTCCGTGCCTCCTCGTGGCGATCGCGTTTGTAGCCTGCTCAAAAGATGATGATTCAGGCACTGAAGATCCTGGTAGTCAAACGATGAACACCGTTTCAGTGTTTGGCGAAAGCACTGCATTTCAGTCGGGTGAAGATATCGATTCCCTACTTGCCCGTGGTGTACTTTCCGTGCAGGCCGGAAATACGCATTTCTTTATTGGTCATAGACAAGTGTCTGACCACGATCAGGATGCGATCATTGCAAAATATGTCGATGGTCAACTTGCCTGGGCGCGAACTGAGTTCGAAACGACAGGCGACGACAGCCGGGGATACGGTTTGGTGTGGGACGGAAGTGAGAATCTGTATGCGGTTTTCAGCGTTACAGGAACCCAGGGACCGATGGATGCAGACTTTCGCCGGTTTACCACCAAGGGTTGGATAAAAAATTATGGACAGGGTGGGGGCGCAAAGGCTGCCGTCCTTCTCAAAATTAATCCGGATCATGGTGAACCACAATTCGGAACCTTTTTAATGGGAAAAAAGAGTGATGGTCAGACCAATTCACTTGAAATTAAAAATATATCAATTTTGAATAGCGGTCATGTTTTAATCGCCGCCGACGCATGGTTTAGCCCGCTTCAAACCAATCAGACAATATTCACTTGTGAAGGTAATTCCCCCTTCGATTATTCACTCGAGATGCGAAAAGACCTGAGTTCCGCCGAACATGCTTCGGCAGTCGGATGCCATTGATTGTAAAACGATAAAAAAAAAGGGCTGTCTCATTTGAGACAGCCCCTTTTTTCTTTTAAAAAACGCGCTTACTTCTTCGCCAAAGGTTGGGGTTTTTCCTGTTCAGGATATCCAAACAATTCTTCAAGTGAAAGTTTCTGCACAGGTCCGAGCCGTTTGAGTACGTCCATATCCACCATTTCTTCATTGCCAATGACGGTGTAGGTAAAAGCTTTGCCTTTGATTTGATTGTCAAAAAAGCTTTGAAGATCTTCAAAATTCATTTTCTGAATGGCCTCATAATTGGTTTTCTGAATATCGTAATCCAAACCGCGGTCCTTGGCTGTGACATAGCTCCAGAAAATGGATTCCCGGGTGGTGCGATTGGTTTCGATCTGCTTTAAGGCTGCATCCCGCGCACCTTCAAACTGAATGTCGGCTCGGGGCATATTGTTCATCAGTTCGAGCATGGCATCCGCCGCTTCAGGCAATTTATCGACCTGAGCGCCGATATAGGCCCGGATGTAGTGCGATTGATCTTTTTTTGTTGGTGAAGTATAAGTGCTGTAGGCTGAATAAGCGAGGGCTTTTGATTCACGAATTTCCTGAAAAACAATAGAAGACAAACCGCTTCCAAAATATTCATTGAAAAGTCCCGCCTGCGGCATGTATTCAGGGTCAAACTGTGATCCTTTTGACAGGAGCATCATTTCGCTTTGTACCATGTCAAAGTCTGCAAAGAAAACTTTGTTTTCGTCCATTGCCAGTTCTTCGTACTTCACGGGTTCCGGATAATCTTTTAGAGGAGACGGCACTTGATGAAATTCCTTTATTTTCTCAATAGCCGCCTTCGTATCGTCGGGACCATAGTAAAATATGGTGTGCTTGTAAGAGGTGAGATCTTTGATTTTTTGCGTAAGCTCCGCTGCGGTCAAGGCGCGTAGTTTTTCTTCCGAGAGCTGATTGGTCAAAGGATTCTCAGGTCCATATTGCGCATATTGCGACATTGCGTTAAACATGATTTGACCTTTGCTTTTCATCGCATCCTGACGTTTTTTGAGGATTCCATCCACCATGTCTTTCAAAGCCTGATCATCGGCTTTTACATTGGCGAGAACATCTTCAAAAAGTTTAACCCCTTCTTTCAGATTTTCATTGAGTCCGCGCAATACCACATAAGAACGTTCTCTTCCGGAGGAAACATCAAAGGTGACCCCCAGCTTAAATAATTCCTTCTGAAGGTCTTCTGCGCTCATCGTTGATGTGCCGAGATAAGGCAGATAATCCACCGCCAACTTCATCAATTGGTCATGGTCTGAACCCATATCGAGGATATAATACAGACTGAACAATTCGTTGCTTTTATTGGCCACGTGAAAAAAGTCAATTTCGTCCGAAAACTCAGCTTGCTGAATATCATTTTTGTAATCAATAAAAACCGGTTCGAGACGATCTGACTTCAGGCTATCCCATGCGAGGAAAAATGGAGATTGTGATTCACGGTCGATTTCAACGGGTGTAATCGTGGGTTTTTCCACTTTTACTGCATTGCTTTCTCCGGCGTTTTTATTCACCTGTACGTAGTTTTCACCAAACCACTTGTTCGCAAAATCCACAATATCCTGCTTGGTAAGTTGCGACATGGCGTCAAATTCACCCGTTACATCTTTCCAATCGCGACCGTATATAAAGGCGTCGACCATTTGACCGGCACGTCCCCAATTGGTTTCCGATTGGCGAAGGGCCGAAAGTTTCAGGTCGTTTACGACGGCTTCCACCATCCAGTCTTCAAACTCTCCCCGTTTGATATACTCGATCTGGCCGCGAAGTAAAGCTGCAACAGAATCGAGGCTCTGCCCTTCACGTGGTGAGCCCGTGAGACTGAACACAGAATAATCGGTAAAGACTGATGGCGATGAATAAGCGCGGATGACTTTTTGTTTTTGAACCAGGTTCAGATCGATAAGGCCGGCTTTGCCATTTGATAAAATACCGTCCATCACTTCGAGTTTTAAAGCTTCTGGCGTTCCTGCTCCGGGCAAGCGATAGCCCACCATCACAAATTCAGCCTCCACACCAGTCACTTCTTCCACGATGGGTTCTGTAATCGGCGCCTCCTGCGCTACATCAAAAGTTGGAATCTCGCCCTTTTCATAATCGCCAAAGTATTTTTTAATCAAATCGACGCAATTATCCGGATCGATATCGCCCGATAGAATGATGGCCATGTTATTGGGTTGGTATCGCTCCTTGAAATAGGCGTGAATTTTCTCCATGGACGGATTTTTCAGGTGCTCACTTGTACCGATGGTCGTTTGTGTTCCGTATTGGTGGGTAGGAAATAATTCTTCCATCATTGTATAGTATGCCAACCGCTGGTCGCTGTCCTGGGTGCGATTAAATTCTTCGTACACCGCTTCAAGCTCCGTATGAAAGAGTCTCAGCACCAACTCACTGAAACGTTCAGATTCGATTTTTGCCCATTTTTCCAATTCATTGCTGGGGATGTCGTTGATGTATACCGTTTGCTCATACCAGGTGTAGGCATTGGTGCCTTTTGCCCCCAGAGATCCGATCATTTTATCGTATTCGTTGGCTATGGCAAGTTTTGCTGCCTGTCCGGAAATGCTGTCGATTTGCAGATAAATGCGCTTCCGTTCGTTTTGGTCAGTTGTGTTGCGATGGTCCTCGTAGAGATCAGAAATTTGGGTGAGCAAAGCACTTTCAGCTTCCCAGTCTTTGGTTCCAAATTGGGAAGTTCCCTTAAACAGCATGTGTTCCAAGTAGTGGGCAAGGCCTGTGGCATCGGCCGGATCCTGCTTACTTCCTGTCCGCACAGCGATTTGAGTTACTACGCGCGGTTCATCTTTATTTACCGAAAGGTAGATTTTCAACCCATTATCGAGCGTGAAAATTTTTGCCTCGAGTGGATCGTTCTCGATTGTTTCGTATTCGTATCGGTAAGTTTGTTCGTTGTTTTTAGGCGCACAGGCGCACACCATGCTGATGGCCAGCACGGCAATTAATTTTGAGATTTTACGCATTCTGATTTTGAGGTTTTAAAGGTGCTATGATTCTTTGGTAAAAGAGCATGAAGCTAATTTATTTTTTTGTTCCATTCGGAGTTTTGATGTCTTACTTGGCTTTTTTTGGCTTTCGCCAAATGATAACGAATATCCAGTTTTTCTATTATCCACCAGAATGACAAATTTCAGTTGGACAGATTAAAATCCCAAAGCTTCCTATCTTTGGGCCTCCAAGCAAAGAGAATGAAAATAGGAATTGTATTGTATCCCACGTTTGGTGGGAGTGGGGTGGTGGCTACGGAGTTGGGTAAAGCACTTTCACTGCAGGGCCACGAAATTCATTTTATTACCTACAACCAGCCGGTCAGATTGGGATCATTCACCAAAAATCTTTTTTATCACGAAGTGAATGTATCGGATTATCCGCTGTTCGATTATCCACCATACGAAACTGTGCTCGCCAGCAAATTGGTGGATGTGGTAAAAAATGAAAAGCTTGATTTACTACACGTACATTACGCTATTCCACACGCTTCTGCCGCATATATGGCTCAGCGGATACTTGAGTCACAAGGCATTCGCATTCCGTTTATTACAACCCTTCATGGCACAGATATTACGCTTGTAGGCAAAGATCCATCTTTCGAACCGGCAATTACATTTGCGATCAACCACAGTGATGCGGTAACAGCGGTGTCCGAAAGTTTGAAACAGGATACGTATCGTCATTTTGGCGTAAAACGCGAAATACAGGTCATTCCAAATTTTATTCGTCCGGAGCACTACTCGCCAGATCCGCATAAAGATTTTCGGAAATCCTATGCGCCCAATGGGGAGAAAATAATTACACACATCAGTAATTTCAGACCGGTAAAACGCATGGAAGATGTGGTGAGAATGTTTAAAAAAATCAGTGAAAAAATTCCTTCAAAACTCATTCTGGTGGGTGACGGGCCGGAGCGATACAAGGTAGAACAGCTCTGTCGTGATTTGGGAACATGCGTTGATACCCACATCATTGGGAAATTGAAAAAACC
>JBBSDD010000213.1:0-5520 GCA_038249755.1 Flavobacteriales bacterium
GGAAATGGAGTCGCGGTTGAAAGTGACCCTTCCGAATTTGGTGGACGATGACATCCTAAACAATCTGGAGAAAAAATAAAAAAGCCGTCGCTAATTCGCCTTTCGGAAAATGTGCAACGGCTTTTTCTACCCTTTCGGGAAATAGCGTAGGTTATTTTTTCACAACCAATTTTTTCACAGCTACTTTGCCCTCCGATTCTATGCGAACAAGGTAAATTCCTTCGGCAAATTGCGTTGATGAAATTTCTGTTCGGTTTCCTTTCAAATTTCCCTGAAGGATGGTGCGTCCCAATAAGTCGGTTACGGAATATCTTCCCTCTAATGTTGATCCGGTTTCGATCACAAATCTGTCTTGCGCCGGGTTCGGGAATACGTTCAAAACAATGCCGTCGAAAACCACGTCCCTGTTGGATACCACCACCTCAGGCAGAATGCCGCATTGCATACCCACGACCTGATCTGCGTAAGTGCGAAGTGTTTCAAGTGGTTCCTCTTCGGGCACGTGGGAGTCGCGCGCAAAGATGACGGCATAATCGAAGTACTGCACTGCACCGGGAGCAAACGTAAACGGTCCGGATGAGCCCATCATGCGGCGATCGCCGGGAGGGTTTTCGGCAGTTTCCTCTGTCCAGTTTTCTTCAATCGGAGTTTCTCCATCGGTACCTTCGTAAAGTGGATCAGATAGGCCTGGATACATATAACTGTTGGTTAATGCGTTAAAGGGGGCATATCCATTTCCGCCATGGGTTAAAAAAACACCATCTCTCCATATCCCCCTCATATAATTGTAAAATTCTACTGGAGATGCTGGATCAGTCGTAGCTGGCGGAAACCCACCTCCCGGGTTATTAAAAGCCAAGGCATAAGCCAACCCAAGCCTTTCGTTGTCGACTACATCATCGCCCCAACCGGAGGCCTGATTGCCATAGGTATCGTATTCCGGGGAAAGTGGCGGATCATCCTCTCCATTTGCGTCTTTATATGGACCGTCGAAAAACTTCATCCCCAAAACGCCTAGTTCCGAGCCATATCCAGGTCCGGAGCTCGATGGTCCATCGGTTTCATTTCCGTTGTATACATATACCATACTGCGCTGTACATCCGATCCAATGTAATCATTTGAAGAATTTCCCAAATCAAAATCTGTGAAGGTGCCCACATAAGTATCATCGTATGTATTGCTGCTGCGGTTGATGATTTTGTGTTGCACAAAAAGTGTATTGAATAAATAATCGTCCTGCGAATCAAAGGTATAAACCGTGGTATGCACCTCAATACCCAATGGCAATCCCTGGCTGTCCGAATGGTCAACACTGGCGTCATTGTTGACAATATAGGTGGTCAGATTGCCGCATACCAGCGGATAATCTCCGTTTTGTGCATCGTAGATTCCGTTGTCATTCCAATCCACAAATGGTGCGAGATATTCGGCATATCCGGCATCCACATCACCCTGCGCAGGCCAGGTGATGAAATCTTCCGGTATGATATAACCATCCGGAAAAAGAATATTGACATCACATCCATTATCGTTCAAACATTCAAAATAGGCCATATGATCATCTACATCCGATTGCCTGATCACCCAGAATCGGTTAAAGGCGGCTTCTGTTTCGGCATTCGTTTCCGGAACACCGGCAGCCATCAAAGGGCCTGTGCCATATTCACAAAATGGCTCTGACGAACAGTACATTGGAGCTGCCACGTGAATGAATCCTTCGCTATTCACTCCGGCTACCCACAAACTATGCGAAAAAATGGCATGAATGTTTGAACCCGTGGGCGCTTCCAGACCGGGCATGCCATCCCCGAAATTGTAAAACATGAGCCCGTTGGAATTTTGATTCCATGTAAAGTTGTTAGAGCCAAATTGCCCGGTCGCGATAGCCTGCGCCAGGAGCACTTGTGAACTCAGAAAAAGAATGAGAGAATAGATAATTTTCATTTGATTTTTTTTGGTTTAATCAAAGATGGTTGATCATTTTATTTTAAAAAATTCAATTCACCCTAACTCTTAACATGTCCGGGAAATTATATTCCACTTCTGATGACTACCCAAGGATAAAAGATTATACTTGAAATGACAAGGCTTGGAGCTTTGTCAGTAGGTCTTCCTTCATTGAGCAACCTTTAACGCGCTGGTGCGTATGGTTCTTAAACTCATAACAATGTTAATAAGCTTTGGGCCTCAGCATGCTATCGCCCGAAGACTTTGATAATTTTGAGAATCTGAAAATAGCGTGATCGACAAAAATGATTCCCTTCACACCCTTAATAACTAACTGAAAAGCAAACAGATGAAATTTATTATTCCCTTTCTCATTGCTCTATTGCCCTATACAGCCGATGCCCAAATTGACACGGAATTTTGGTTTGGAGCCCCAGATCTCACCATGGGGACACCAACTGAAAGTCGAAGGGATAGTACTGTAATTCTGGTGTTTACCTCTTTTAGCGAGCCCACCCAAATCCAAATTCTTCAACCGGCTAATTTGAGTTTTGCGCCTATTATTATTGACTTGGCCGCTAATAGTACAGTGCGACGAGACCTGGGAATATTTCTTTCTTTGATCGAATCCAAACCCGCAAATGCTGTATTGAATACGGGATTGCTCATTCGTTCCACCAGACCCGTGACTGCCTATTATGAGATCAATTCTGAAGGGGCGAACACAGACATTTTTTCTCTGAAAGGAAAAAACTCCCTCGGCACAAAATTCTACACACCGTTCCAAACAATTTATCAGAACAACCAAACCCTCGGAACCGGAATTTATAATCCGCCTCCCCGATCCGGTTTTATTGTCATGGCAACCAATGACAACACCACTGTGACAATTACACCGTCTATCGATATTCTCGGTCATGATGGTGGTGTGCCATTCTCAATCGTTTTGGACAGAGGTCAGACGTACTATTGCGAAGCAATAGACGGTGTGCCGGGGAGCAAACCCATCGGGTCGCTTGTGGAGAGTGACAAGCCAATCACGGTGACAACCAAAGACGATATGATCGATCTGGATCCTTCCAATGACGGTGGGGCCGATGTGGCAGGTGACCAACTTATCGCTGAGGAATATCTCGGAACAAAACACATTGTGGTGCGTGGCGGACTAACCAACAATGCCGACCGTATCGTGGTTTGCGCCACGGTAGATGACACAGAATTGTTTATTGATGGTTCACTTGACCCGATTTTGATCGACGAAGGAATGCAATATGAATATGCTTTTTCCGGACCTGTATCTTATTTGACCAGTTCAGAAAAAGTCTCGGTATTTCATATTTCCGGATTTGGCGATCAATTGGCCGGAGCAATTATTCCTTCACTGGATTGCACAGGAAGTAATCAGGTGGGATTTGTGAGAAGTTTGAACGCTCCCTTCTATCTTACCCTCACTATTCGGGCCGGTTCGGAAGACGGTTTTGTGCTGAACGGGAATGGCAGTTTGGTGCCCGCAAGCGCATTCAATATTGTTCCAGGCAGCAATGGAGAGTACGTTTATGCGCGTATCTCATTCACGCCTTCGCAGGTTCCGGTAAATGTGGCGAATCTGATCACCAATTTTGGGGATGAACTTTTTCACCTCGGTATCACCAACGGAAACAGCAGCAGCAAATGTAATTACGGTTATTTTTCTGCTTTCAGTTTTCTGAATATCGGTGAAAATGCAGAAGTGTGTATTGGTGATTCTGTACTGCTCGACGCGGGTCCGGGTAAAACATCTTATTTGTGGAGTACGGGAGAAGAAACCCAAAGTATTTATGCTACCTCACCGGGAACGTATGCGGTAGAGGTTTTTAGCGGAAGCGAATGCTCTGCCACAGATACAATTTTTGTGAGCTATTACGAACCGCCCATTGACCTTGGAATCAATGATACTATTTGTGATGGAACAAGCCTCACGCTTGCTGTGGAGGGAAATTACCTTTTCAACTGGCAGGATGGCTCCAATCAAAATAGTTTTACGGTGACCGAGGAAGGATTTTATTGGCTGGAAGTTTCTGATTTTCAGCAGTGCGTATTGCGCGACTCGATTTACATCGGTGTGAGTCCCCGCCCTGAAACGCCAGATATAACAGGCGAATTGACTTATTGTCAGGGAGAAACAGCCACGCTCACCATGGGCGATGTCGAAAATGCTTCTTATCGGTATATTTTGCCAGATGGCACACTCGTTTTTGGTCAAACCCTCACCATCCAAAATATACAATCAGAAAACAGCGGATTGTATCAGGGATATTTCGTTGTAGATGGATGTGAAACTTTTAATGATTCAGTCAATATTGTTGTGAATCCTGTGCCTGTATTTGATCTCGGTGAGTCGGAATCTGTGTGTTTGGGCGAAACAATTCTGATCGAATCGGGCATATCAGGTGTAACCTATCTCTGGCAGGATGGCTCAACGGAGCCTGATTTTTTGGCCACAGAAACCGGAACTTTCACCCTCACGGTGACCACACCTGAGGGATGTTCGTCTACAGATAGCATAATTCACGAATTCAGACCACTGCCCTTGCTTCCTGAGATTTCCGGAGAGGAAAACCTATGCGCCGGTGAAACCCTTATCCTGAATACGCCAGCCCAGAATGGAGCAGACTTTTTTTGGTTCTATCCCCTTGGCGAGACCATCACTTCACTTCCCACTTTAGAAATTACCGATATTCAAGAGAATCAGGCTGGGATTTATACGCTCTACGTCGATTTGAATGGGTGTATTTCTGAAACGACCTCATTTACAGTCAATGTTAACAACAATCCGGAATTCACCCTCGCTGCTGACACGACGCTGTGCACAGGAGATCAAATCGAGATAACCGGACCGGAAGGTTTTGCATCATATCTGTGGAGCACGGGCGAAACCACCCAAAGCATCACTGCGGGAGTTGGCAATTATCAACTGACTGTAGCTGATGCGTTCGGTTGTGCCGGCACAGCTTCCACGCAAATATTTGAAAACGCCCCTGAGGCAGACTTCACCATCGCCCCTTCTGATGTTGTATCTCCGGGCATTTTGGTGAGTTTTACCAATACCAGCGAAGATGGCGCAGGTCCCATCAATACATGGTTGTGGCAATTTGGTGATGGAGGTAGTTCAGCCAATGAGAATACATCCCGACAATACGAACAGGCAGGTGTTTTCACGGTAAGTTTACTTGTGACCGACGAATTGGGATGCACGTCCACCATTGCAAAAGAAGTCATTGTGCGTTTTAATTTTGAAATTCCGGAAGGATTTTCTCCAAACAACGACGGGAGAAATGACGTGTTTGAAATTCTCGGACTCGAAGGTTTGGCGGGTACCACGGTGCAGATTTTTAACCGTTGGGGCGCCATGATATTCGAGAGCAACGACTACCGCCCGGGAAATTTCTGGGATGGAAAAGACAGTCCGGTGGGAACGTATTTTTACATTGTTACCCTGCCTGACGATCAGGTACTGAAAGGCAATCTCACGCTGGCGCGGTAATGCCAATTCCCGGAATTACCTGCAACCTGGAAGGCTGAACAAATCATGA
>JBBSDD010000214.1:0-5518 GCA_038249755.1 Flavobacteriales bacterium
ACACAACATCTTGGCGTTTTCATTAATTTGCTGACGCAAGCGGACGGCCACGCCTTCGAAATATGTTTCCGCGTAAATAACAGGCGTGGTGCCGGCTATCTTTTTTGCAATGGCAGCGGCTTCCACTTTGATTGAGCTTGACTCCGTTTGAAGAAATCGCGCGGCTTTTTCCAATTGCTCTTTAAATCCCATTGGAATTAAGTGGTAGGCGTGCAAGATGAAGAAAAGCTGAAGGGCATTGTATCCGAAACTCGTGCGTGGAGGCTGACCTCCCGGGATTACTGCATGGTTGTATCCTTCTAGTTCAGCCAAGGCTTTGAGTTTCCCTCCGGAAGTAATGCATGCGATTTGCGCGTTTTTTCTTCGCGCTTCTTCGACCGTGCTCAGCGTTTCTTCTGTATTCCCGCTGTAGCTGCAGGCGATGAACAGCGTCTCGGCAGAAACCCAGGCCGGTAAACGATAATCGTGTACAAGTGCTATCGGCACGGTGCACTGGTCCCAAACCAGCTGCGAAATGATCTTGCCTCCGATACCAGAACCTCCAAGGCCGGAGATCACGACATTCGATACGGGCTGGGTTTTATACGATTGCGACGATTTGGCGCCTATTGCCAGGGACTCGATCATATTTTCTGGAAACGCAGTGATCAGGCGATCCATTTCTTTCACAGATTCTGAAATACTCATATAAATGCGGATATATTTTTACTAATTTCCTTATTTGCAGAATCCAAAGGTAGTATTTGCTGACTTCACAGCCCTAATGCAATTTGATATCTTTGCAAAAAAAAGCCAGATGAACGGGGTATCTCTAAGCGAGCAGGAAAAAATAAGAAGAGAATCACTTCAAGCTATCCGGGACATGAAAATTGATCCTTACCCACCGGAAGAGGTGGAAGTGAGTCATTCGGCTGGTGAGATTCTTGCCGGATTTTCTGAAGACGGTGAAGAATGGAAAGAGGTAAAACTGGCTGGCCGCGTGATGGGAAAACGCATCATGGGCAAAGCTTCTTTTGCAGAATTGCAGGATCATACCGGAACAATTCAGCTCTATTTCAACCGCGATGAAATCTGCCCCGGGGATGATAAATCGCTCTATAACGACCTTTTTAAAAAACTCATTGACCGCGGTGACTTCATTAGCGTACAGGGTTTTGTGTTCAAAACGCAAGTCGGCGAAATCAGCATCCATGTGAAATCTTTCACCCTGCTGAGCAAATCCATCAAACCATTGCCTTTTCCGAAAACGGATGAAGAAGGCAACATACACGACGCTTTTACCGATCCGGAGCAGCGGTACCGCCAGCGATATGTCGACCTTGTGATCAATCCGAAGGTGCGCGACACTTTCGTGAAACGAACCAAAGTGATCGATACCATGCGCCGGTATTTCAATGAGCAAGGTTATCTCGAAGTGGAAACGCCAATTCTTCAACCCATCCCTGGAGGTGCCACAGCGCGCCCTTTCAAGACGCATCACAATGCACTGAACATGCCGCTTTACCTGCGTATTGCGAATGAGCTCTACCTCAAAAGGCTGATTGTTGGCGGTTTCGATGGAGTGTATGAATTTGCCAAAGATTTTCGCAACGAGGGCATGGACCGCACGCACAATCCAGAGTTTACCATCATGGAAATCTATGTGGCCTACAAAGATTATCAGTGGATGATGAAATTCACTGAAAACCTGTTGGAGCGGGTGGTGACGGAAGTTAACGGAAGCACGTCAACCAAAGTGGGCGACAAGGAAATTTCCTTTAAGGCACCATTTGCCAGACTCACCATGACCGATGCGATCAAAAAATACACGGGCGTGGACATTTCCAATTTGGATGAAAATGGTCTGCGCGATGCCTGTGCCCAGTTGGGAATACCAACGGATGCAAGTATGGGTAAGGGAAAACTCATCGACGAAATTTTTGGTGAGAAGTGCGAGAAAAATCTGATTCAACCTACATTTATTATCGACTATCCGGTGGAAATGTCGCCATTGTGCAAGCGCCACCGCGAAAATCCCGAACTCACCGAGCGTTTTGAACTCATCATCAATGGGAAGGAAATTGCCAATGCCTACACCGAGTTAAACGATCCCATTGATCAGCGAGAGCGCTTTGAAGAGCAGTTGCGCCTTTCGGAAAAAGGGGATGATGAAGCGATGTTTATCGACCACGATTTTCTGCGCGCGCTGGAATACGGGATGCCGCCTACTTCTGGGTTGGGAATCGGTATTGACAGGCTGGTGATGCTGGTTACTGACAATGTTTCGATCCAGGAAGTTTTGTTCTTTCCACAGATGCGGCCGGAGAAAAAAGCGAAGTTGGATACACCGGAAGATTTTGTAGCAGCGGGTGTACCGATAGCCTGGTCGACACATATGGCTGCGGCAGGATATGTCAGTGTGGCTTCCCTGAAATCAGAAAAGCCCACGGTGATTCATCAGAAACTGAATGGGTACCGCAAAAAAAATAAGTTGGAAATTGATGCCCTGCAATTGGATGAGGTGAGCGGCTGGGTGGAATAGAAAGGCCGGTTGGGCTTAGTATTCAGCAGCCTCTACCATGTCTCTTGAGACTTTGTAATTGTCGTTGAGAGCCAATCCTGTGATGAAAAATCCAAAAGAGAAAAACAGGAGAATCCAGTTTTCAAAAAAGAGACTGTGGTAAAAAACGATGAGATCGAGCCCTGCGAGGACATTGAACAACAGGAGATTTTTATCCCTGACCTTGCGAAGCTCGTTGATGTTTAATTTCGAAAGATCGTTTAAATTCATAGAAACAGGCTGAATACGAATAGTGCCAGTCTTTAACGGGATTTTCAAAAGGGGGTTACGACTTTTGGATGGATTGGCCGAAAATTAAAGATGTAATGGAGACTTTGTAGATTTTCAATGGAAACGCGCGCTTAATGATTATTCCCACGAATTGCCCCCAATCCCAGTCAGAGAACATTTCTATCTTTACCCGCATCAACAAAACCTGCAAGAGGCTATGAGTAAAAGAATCGGTGTTGTCGGCGGTGGTTCCTGGGCCACGGCGCTTGCCAAGGTGCTCTCGGAAAAAAATGACCGCATTAATTGGTGGCTTCGAAATACCGAAACGGTGGAACACATTCGCAAATACCACCACAATCCCAATTACCTCCGTGCTGTCGAATTTGATGTGTCAAAAATTCATCTCAGTGCCGACATCAATGAGGTTCTGGAGAACTCTGACATTATACTTGTTGTCATACCTTCAGCGTTTGTCCATAAAACCTTTCAACACGTAGAGAAATCTGCCCTCGAAAACAAGGTCCTTTTCTCTGCCGTAAAAGGTATAATACCGGAGTTTCATGCCATTCCCGCCCGGTACTTCCACATGCAGTTTGACATTCCTTATGACAATATTGGAATCGTTTGTGGCCCCTGCCACGCGGAGGAAGTGGCCATGGAAAGACTTAGTTATCTCACCATCGCCTGCATGAATGAAACCAATGCAAAGCTCATGGCCGAAATGCTTTCTACGCGTTACATGAAAACCACCACCTCCGAAGATTTGTTTGGGGCAGAAATAGCAGCAGTGTTAAAGAATATCTATGCCATCGCAGCCGGGGTTTGTGGCGGGCTCGGATATGGTGATAATTTTCAGGCGCTTTTGATTTCAGCGGCAATCATCGAGATGGAAAATTTTCTCGACGTTGTCAATCCGTTTCACAGAGATGTGAAAGAACCAGCATATCTCGGTGACTTGCTGGTTACAGCGTATTCGAAATTTTCGAGAAACAGAACCTTTGGATACATGGTCGGAAAGGGTTATTCCGTGAAGGCCGCGCAGCTGGAGATGGAAATGGTGGCAGAAGGGTATTACGCCACAAAGAGCATTTATGAGATGAACCGGAAGTATTTGGTAGATATGCCCATTGCCGACGCTGTCTACAATATTATATACGAGCGGATATCTCCCGCTGTGGAAATGCGGATTCTCGCTGATAAATTTGGTTGATTTTACACGCTCTCCTCCACGCTGGGATTTTGCTCAAACCAGATTTTAACGGCCTGTGCTCTTGATTTTCCCACCACTTTTTCTATTTCGTTGTGTTCCGCTTTCCGCAAACGGGCCACCGACTGAAAATTTTGCAAGAGCTGTTCCGCCGTGTTTTTGCCGATACCGGGAATCTCTGTTAATTCCGTTTTAAAAGCTGCCTTGCTCCGTTTGTTGCGGTGATGGGTGATGCCGAATCGGTGGGCTTCGTTTCGCAACTGTTGCAGAATTTTAAGTGTTTCTGATCGCTTGTCGATAAACATCGGCATGGAATCGCCGGGATAGTATATTTCTTCCAGCCTTTTAGCAATGCCAATGATGGCTATTTTTCCTCTCAGTCCGAGTACGTTCAGACTTTCCAGCGCTGCGCTGAGCTGACCTTTTCCACCATCCACGACGATGAGCTGCGGCAAAGCTTCATTTTCTTCCACCAACCTTTTGTACCTGCGAAAAACCACTTCAGCCATGGAAGCAAAATCGTCGGAACCGACCACAGTTTTGATATTGAAATGGCGATAATCTTTCTTGCTGGGTTTGGCGTCCTTGAAAACCACACATGCCGCCACAGCATTGGTCCCGTGAAAATTTGAATTGTCAAAACACTCAATGTGCCGGGGCAATTCCTGCAAGCGGAGGTCGACTTTCATTTGCTCCAAAATTCTGTTTGTATGCTGTTCGGGATCGGCAAATTTCGTCTGACGCTGTTTGTCGAGCATATAGTATTTCGCGTTGCGGGTCGACAATTCCAGCAACTTGTATTTGTCACCCCGTTGGGGCACCGTGAGCCGGTGCTCTTCCAACGCGATTTCGGGGACAAAGGGTACCAGAATTTCTTTGGCCAGCGAGCCAAACTGGTTTCGCACTTCAGCAATTCCGAGTTCAAGTATTTCGCTATCCGTTTCTTCCATTCTCTTTTTGAACGCCATGGTGTGGCTTTGAATCACCGCACCATCTATCACTTTCATGAAATTCACATAACCCGATGACAGGTCTGACGTGACAGAGAATACATCCACGTCATCAATGGATGAACTGACCACCGCACTCTTACTCCGATAATTTTGCAGTATGTCGATTTTCTCTTTGATCATTTGAGCCTGTTCGAATGCCAACTCTTCCGCCATATTTTTCATCCGTTCTTTGAGGATCCGAATCACCGACGCGATGTTGCCTTTGATGATCTCGCGGATATCTTCCACCTGAAAGTCGTAATCTGCTTGGGGTTGCAAGCCTTCGCATGGTCCGAGGCAATTGCCCAAATGATATTCCAGGCAAACCTTAAATTTTCCTTTGGCGATGTTTTTCGGCTTCAGATCGTAATTGCAGGTTCGGATTTTATAGAGCTGCCTGATGAGATTGAGCAGGGTGCGCATCATTTTTACGGAGGCATACGGACCGTAATAAACCGATCCGTCGTCGATTTTTGTTCGTGTGGCGAAAATGCGCGGGAAGGGTTCACTTTTGATGCAAATCCAGGGGTAGGTTTTGTCATCTTTCAG
>JBBSDD010000215.1:0-5512 GCA_038249755.1 Flavobacteriales bacterium
ACAATTACAATTGGGCGAAGGCCCACTAACCGTAATGTTACTGCAAGGACCACCATCGCTTACCACAAAGGAATAGATGGGTCCCAGAGGTTGGGCCGCACTTGTGAAAGTGGGTCCGGGGGAAATACCGTTTACAAAATAAGTACCATCTCCACCTGAGATGGTGAATGTCACTGTATAACTTGTTTGAGCACCGTTGCAGGTTGCTACGCCAGGCGTCGCATTAAGGATAGGATCAATACTTATGCTATAAGTTGCAATGTCGTCCGGACAGGACACGCCATTTACAGTATAGGTATAAGTCCCGCTCGAAGCGGGTGTTTGGGGAACCGTATTGGAAGGTGTAAAACTGCCTGCTCCTGCCGAAGGGTCGAGTAGGGTCAAAAGGTTCAATGTACCTCCGGCACAAAGATCAGGTACTACAACATTGGGCCCTGCATTCGGCGGTGTCTCCACAGTTACCGTAATGCTTCCAGAAGCAGTGCCTACGCAATTTTGATCTTCCACACTCACGAGCGCATATGTTGTGGTAGTTGTTGGATTCACAGTAATAATATCTCCATCTATCAGTCCGGTTAGGGGTGGTTGGGCCACCCCCCCGATGCTGTAAACCACCGTAAATGGACCGGAAACTACTGGATTTAAATTCAGTTCAAGAGCTACAGATTCCCCCGCACAAATGCTTTGATTTCCACCGGTAAATGAAGCAGCAGCAGGACAATTACAATTGGGCGAAGGCCCACTAACCGTAATGTTACTGCAAGGACCACCATCGCTTACCACAAAGGAATAGATGGGTCCCAGAGGTTGGGCCGCACTTGTGAAAGTGGGTCCGGAGGAAATACCGTTTACAAAATAAGTACCATCTCCGCCTGAGATGGTGAATGACACGGTATAATTTGTTTGAGCAGCGTTGCAATTAGAAACACTGGCTGTCGCGATGAGTGGGGGATCAATGCTTATGGTATAAGTTGCATTGTCGTCCGGACAGGAACCCCCATCAACGTTATATATATATGTTCCGTTTGACGCAGGAACCTGGGGGACTGTATTGGAAGGAGAAAAACTTCCCGTTCCGGCCGAGGGATCGAGCCAGGTCAAAAGATTGAGCGTTCCACCGGCGCAAAGATCAGGAACCACCACATCAGGTCCGGCGTTTACCGCAGGTGTAACTGTTACTGTTAAATTGGCACTCGAAGTGCAGGTTCCTGAACCAACTGTATAAATAAAAACCAATGAAGTACCACCCTGACCCGTGATATTGAAAAGTGGGTTTACCACTCCTCCGGCAAGGGTCCATGTACCGCCGGTATTTGGTGAGCCATTGAGCAAAGGAAATAAGTCAATTAGGCCTTCTATTTCACAACGTGTTACCGTCGTGTTCGTTCCGGCAATTGGCAGCGGAACTATTGAGATGGAGACCGTACTTGATACAGGTGGACAACCCGCACCCGTGAGTGAATATATATAATTTCCGGGAGCGCTGGATGCTGGATTAAATTGGGCATTCGAGCCGCCCGGAACAATTGAAAACGACGGATTGAACCATGTACCTCCCGTGGTTTGAGGTGTGCCTCCCAGAACAGAAATCAGTGAGAAGGGAGGATTGCTTGCGCAAACCGTGATTGATCCATTGATCCCGGGATTTGGGAGGGTTGAGTAATTAACTGTCACCGTAGCAAAATCCACACACAGACCTGAGGGTGATGCGACAGTGTAGGTATACACGCCGGCTGGATTTCCATTGGCAGGTGTAAAGGTTCCATTGGTAGGGCCACCTGCAGGGGCAGTCCAGATGCCGGGTGTGCTTAGTCCACCGCCGAGTGCTGCGAAGAGATTCACCGGAATGCCATTTGGACAGGCATTTACAATTGTCGAATTTCCCGCATTGGGCACCGGTTCGATGGTGATAAAAATCGTTTCGGTATCTGAACCACAATTTGCGCTCGTAACCGTATGCGTGTAATTCCCGGTTACGTGGATGGACGGGTTCAGCGTACTTCCTGTAAAAGTACCAGGACCAGTCCAGGTGCCCGCCGATGATGGACCGGGACTCAGAAAAGTGGCAAGTGGCAATGAAGGATCAGAAGCACAGTAGATCGGAGGAGGTGTTACTGCAGTTCCCGCAAAGGGAGTTGCCTCGAGATTGATGGTCACAGTCGCGCTCGCCGCGCAGGAACCGGAGCCTACAGTGTAAGTATAGACATCTCCGTCACTCACACCTGAGCCGTTGACCGTAGCACCGGGTGTTGGACCGGACCACGTCCCGGGGGTATAAGGTGCACCGCCAAGTCCATTAATAAGTGGAACATTATTTTCACCGCTGCAAATATCCAATGTGCCATTTGTGCCGGGTGATAGAATGTTCACCACGGTAATTACAAGATACGCCACGTCCGATCCGCAGGAGGATGATACAGTATAAGAATAAGTCCCCGAAGGATTGGTTCCTGGAGCAAATTGACCGCTGGGAAAGGTTATTCCAGACGAGCTTTCCCATAAACCTCCCGCATTCGGTGTCCCACCTAATTCAGGTGTCATCAAAAACGGTGGATCGGATGAACATACAATGATTGAATTATTATTTCCCGCATCCACATTATCTGGAAGGATCGTGAGTTCGAGCAACTGGGTCGCCGCACAGGTTGTTCCAGCCAATCCTCCTGAGTATGTTAGGGTAAGGGTCGTATTGGGCGCATACGAAGATGGATCAAATAAATTTGGGATCACGAGATTGGTGCCCAGATCAGTCCAGGTAAGCCCAGGATCGGGAGTGCCATCGAGTAAGGTTTCCAAAACCACAGGAGCTTCAGATACACAAATGGAAGCTTGTGTAAAATCACCTACATCTACAGGGTCAAATAAATTGACGGTCAGGGTGATAATTTGCAGATTACAACCAGGAACCCCGACTGCATATGAAAACAAACTGCTTGCCGGCAGAGTTGAAGGGTCTATGAGTACGGTGCTGGTAAAATAAAAATTGTAAAATAAAATTGGAGGTCCAAGCAATTCGTGAATCCAGGCGCCTCCCGGATTGAGCGTGCAACTCATCACGTCCAGCAGGAAGAAAGACGCATCCGTTGAGCAAACATCAATTACGGTATTGCAAGCAGTTCCGCCACCACCTGTACCCAAGGTAATGTCAAGGGAAGCAGTGGTAAGACAATTTCCTGAATTGTAAAATTCGTAGGTATAAATTCCTGCGGGATGATTGTTGGTAACTGGAGATAAAATGCCTCCCGGAACAACCGTTCCATTCGGGAAATACCAAGTTCCACCTGGCGGTAGGGTGACATTGGTTGACAGAGTTATCAGCGCTACATCTACACCGTTACAATATCCCGGATATTGCACAATTCCCAGGTCATTAAGTTCCATTGTAATAGTGGAGGTGCTTTCGCAACCATCTGTTCCGATGACAGTGAATATATAATCACCGGGTGGGTTTATGGCCAGATTGGCAGGATTGAACGGGCCATTTGCAGATCCATTGCCTGTATAGCCAGCCGGACCTTGCCATGTGCCGGTAGTGTATGGGGGCATCAATTCATCAATAAGATTAAATGATCCAGTTTCGCAGATAAGCAATGTTCCGGGTGATACCCCGGCTTCGGCATCACAACAGTCTATTTCGATAGGCCCCGGGGGTACCGATGGCACAGAGCAGCAGGAACAAGCACCACCCCAACTTCCACATTCGCCATCACCCGTCACAGTAAAAATTGGCAGGATCGATTCACCATCAAGTGGATTGCCAGCACCCCCACAACCAATGGCACCGCCGCCTTCAGGGGTCCCTACTGTGGCTGTCATACAAAATTCCCAATTAAAAACACTACAAGGATCTCCCCAATTGTTTCCTGGATTGCCATCAAATGGCCCTCCAATAGGTGAATCAAAATACCATCCTGCAGTGCAGGATGCTCCAGGAACTCCATTTGGCATCCATAGCCAGACACCGCTACCCGAACAGGTGGCAGGGCTGCTTACATTGGTAAATGAAGTTTGAACCCATCCAGCAGGAAAGGTAGGAATAATACCATGAATCCAATTTGCCCCGGTTTGCTGGTAAAAAGTAATACTACCACATATTTCAACCACTTGTCCCGGCTGATATGCGCCAGCTGTGGGCGGTGGGACCATCGTATAACTGGATGTGACACATTGTGCGGACAGATCATTTAAAAATAGTCCGGCTATAGCGACAATGCTGAAATGGATAAATGAGCGGGTAAAATTTTTAATCATATTCAAATTGGTTAATGCACCTCACACGATGCGCTAAGGTATAAAAATCGCACGGGATTGGCTAGGACTAGAAGTCTCTAAACTGTGCATTAAGTGACGGGTGATTTTACTCAAAGTTGCCCTTGAGAATGCAACCATGAAAGGAAAGTTTTGTTGATCTGAGCCTCAATGATTTTGGGATCGGTCGAATTGAAACTTATGCGTTTGGTACCTTGAAAGATCAAGAATGTTGGAAAAGACATTTGAAATCATTTTGATAAGGTCATCAATGGGATTTCAAAAAAAAAGCTTCCTCTGCGGGAAGCTTTCATATTGGATTGAAATGTGTAAAAATTATTCTACAAGGATGATACCGTCTACAATACTGATGTCTCCATTTTTTTCCAGAATCATCACCCAATAAAATTGTCCTGGATTGAGTACTTTTTGATCTGGATCAACTCCTGTCCATTTCTGCTGTCCTGATGAATCAAATACTACCTGGTTGTTTTGGTCAAAAACCTTAAATTGAACTGGCTTTCCAGATGTCACAAAATCGGATGGTTTGAATGCCCCGGTTTTTTCAAAATTGATTCTGCCAGGGATGGCTGTTTTTTCGTTTGAAATTGTGATTTCCTGACTCAGTGTATCCGTGCAGCCCCCCTCACTTATTGCTGAGAGCGCAACGTTGTAGCGGGTATTGTCAGCAAGACTTAATTGAATCTCAGGAAAAATCCCTTTTGAATTCCCATCTACAATCCACTCTACATCGCTTGCGCGGTAGCTGTTGTTTTTGACAGAAACCATTTCTTTTGACAGGATGTCCACACTGAAATTGGCAACAGGAGCTTCCACAACTTCAATCATGGCTTGCACCACATTGGAAGAGATTTGTCCGGTGGTGTATGAGGTCACAGAAAGCGATACATCAAATGTTCCGGATTTATTGAAAGTATGCGAAGGATTGGCTTCGTTGCTGAAAAATCCATCACCAAAATTCCAAAGATATTTGGCATCCTGACCATAATCCTCCGTAGCCTGAAAATCGATAATTAATCCGGTGCAACCTGTCCGAACCCCACTTTCGATTTTGTTTGGGGTTTTACTTTTTTCTTTCGCGTTTGCTGCCGCTTTTACAGCCCTTTTCGGTTTTGCAGAGACTTGTTTTGATTCAGGAACTCCAGGATTAATTGTATTTTCAGCCACGCCGGATTCTGTCAAAATCTTGTTTTCGGCATTGGCCTGTTCATCGCCATCTCCAGCTGTGGTCATTTTATTCACT
>JBBSDD010000216.1:0-5487 GCA_038249755.1 Flavobacteriales bacterium
GGTCTTGAATTGGGGCAAAATGCATTTGAGCTCGAAGGAGATTGTTTCGACCTTTCCAACGGTATTGAAGTTCAGGAATGGTTTGCCAATGGCGGAACGATCTCAACAGAAGACGAGACCACTTTCTGCGTGGGCGATGGTGAAGATGATATCGTCAATGTAACCCTTAGCAATACCAACGGTGCCAACGGACAGCAAACTGCCTGGGTGATCACCGACGGTGATTTGAATATCCTCGATTTGCCCGCCGGTCCTCCATTCAATTTTGAAGGAGCCGGGCCAGGAGCATGCATTATCTGGCATCTTGGATGGGTGGGTGAACTGAACGGAGCTGAAGTGGGCGCAAATGCGGCTGATCTGTCAGGAGATTGTTTCCAACTCTCCAATCCCATCACCGTAACCAGAATTGATTGCGAAGGGTCTGTAGATGGATGTTTTGGTGTGGAAGTACTGCAATATGTACAAGGAACCAAATTGAACGGTACTCCGCTCGACGTTGATCGCACGGATCCCTCGAAAGCGCTGGGTGAACCTGATCGGGTAAATGCTCCAGGTGGATTTGTATCTCTCGGATATGGTGGATCCATCAGTATCATCTTCGACGGGGCTGTGCAGAATTTGCCGGGTGATGATATTCAGGTTTGGGAAACTTCATTTTCAAGCGACAATTGCCTGAGTGACGGTATAGAATCTGCACATATAGAACTTTCGCAGAATGGATTCACATGGATTCCAGCTGGAACGCTTTGCCGTGATGGTGCTATCGACATAGCTGTAACCGGATTGAACTACATTATAGGAATAAAAATCATCAATGATGCAGCAAGCACTACTTTTGACGGCTATGATGTTGACGGCGTGGAAGCTATCAATGGTTGCATTTCAATTCCCGAAATTGTAACTGGTAATTGTTATGCTACCGAAGTGCTGCAATATGAGCAGGGTACCCGATCAGATGGCGGAGTTCTACCTGTAACGCGTACGGATGAAACCAGGGCTTTGGGTGAACCTGAACGCACTGATGCCAATGTATTCGTGACCTTGGGTTATGGCGGTTCATTGGTTGTTGCATTCGACGGATCAATTCCCAATCAACCAGGCGACGATATTGAAGTGGTTGAAACAAGCTTCAACAATCCGGGATGTGCATCTTATCCCGAATATGCCAATGTGTACCTTTCGCAAAATGGTGTCAATTTCTACTTCGCAAAAACGATTTGTAAAGGCGACGGCTTTGTTGACATAGACGAAGCGGGCCAGGGCTTCACTTTCGTGAATTTCGTAAAACTCGTTAACAACGACACGCAGACCACAACGCCTGACGGATTTGATGTAGATGGAATAGTGGCTATACACAACTGTACAGAAGATGATAGCGAAGGCGACGGCATCGTTTTATTACCCGCCAGTGCGACTATAGGAGTATTGAGTTCATCTCCCAATCCCGCAGTGGGCGAATCGGTGGTGGTATTTAGAACTGCCAAATCCGGACCAGCCACATTGGAAGTCTTCGATATGAGCGGCCGCAATATGGAGACCTTGCTCAACCAGGTGGTTGAAGCCAATCAGGAATACACCTTGCGCTTCAACACATCCGGACACGCGAATGGAATTTACTTATACCGACTCAGTTCAGCTGACAATGTGATCAATGAAAAATTCATGATCTTACGCTAGACCCTCCAAGTGTTAGCATGTAACCCTGCTTCTTTTCAAAAGGAGCGGGGTTACTTTTTTTAGGGCGATTCATATCACTGGGATCAACTGCGCATATTATTGGAACGAATTCGTTGAATCATTAAGCTTATCTTTCATCAGGCAAGTTGTCCAGTGAAAAGGAAGGATTTTACAAATACATTAAATACTGAATTACATGAAACGCCTGGCAGCCATTGTAGGAATTATTCTACCCACCATATTTCTGCTCAATTTTACCTTTGGCATTTTTGAGGTGCCGGATTATCTGCCCGTGATTGGAAATCTCGATGAAGTGGCCGCTTCCATATGGTTGATGGCATCACTCAAACATTTCGGTATCGACATTACGGATTTTTTACTTTCGTCAAAAACCAAAAAAAACTACGGCAGCTCTTCGAAATTTTCTACAAAACCATTCAACGACAAATGAGAGTGCTTATCTTGCACGCATGAAAGATGTAACAAGTAAGAAACCGCTGATTGAGTTTTCCGATTTTGAAAAAGTGGACATTCGAACGGGAATGATCGTGGATGCGATTGAGTTTGAGAATGCGAAAAAACCAGCTTTTAAACTATATATCGATTTTGGAGATTTGGGTATTCTCAAAACCAGTGCACAGATTACTGATCACTATTCGATAGAAGATCTCATAGGCAACCAAATCATCGCTGTTGTCAATTTCCCACCCAAACAGATCGCAGACTTTATGAGTGAGTGCCTGGTGCTCGGTGTTTTGGGGAAAAAAGGCATCGTACTGCTCAGCACGGAGCAGAAAACGCCTAACGGTTTGAAAATAGGATAAGATCCGATCAGGTATTCAACATCACCGGCATCACCAACATCAGCACATCTTCGGCTGTGTTTTCATTGCCGACAGGAACCAGAATTCCAGCGCGATTGGGTGCACTCAATGAGAGCTCCACATCTTCTGAGTCGAGGTTGTTCAACATTTCAATCAGGAAACGGGAATTGAAACCGATTTCCATGTCATCCCCTTCATAACTACAAGTGAGACGTTCATTTGCTTCGTTCGAAAAATCGAGATCTTCTGCCGAAATTGACAATTCACTTCCATTGATGCGCAGTCGCACCTGATGGGTGGTTTTATTGGAAAATATAGAAACCCGACGCACCGAACCGAGCAAAGCCGTACGGCTCACCAACATTTTATTTGGATTATTTTTTGGAATAACCGCTTCGTAATTCGGGTATTTACCATCGATCAACCGGGCAATCACTGTATGATCATCGAAACTCAATCGCACGTTCGTACCATCAAACTCCATGAATAATTCGGCGTTGGTGCTTGCCAGAATCCCTTTCATGAGATTCAAAGGCTTTTTAGGCACAATGAAAGAAGCTGTGCGATCTGATTTGGTATCGGTTCTGGTATATCTCACGAGCTTGTGGGCATCTGTGCCGACAAATCGAATACCTTCCGCAGTGAATTCGCAAAAAACGCCTGACATTACAGGTCGAAGATCATCATTTCCAGTGGCAAAAATTGTTTTCTGAATGGCTTCTGAAAGTACTTCAGCCGCCAATCTGATTCCGGAAGGATCTTCCATTTCGGGATTTTTTGGAAATTCATCTGCGGGAAATCCAGCCAGTTTGCTTTTTCCGTAACTACTGGAAATTTCGACTCCCAATGTTTTTTCATCCACCGTAAATGTCAGCGGTTGGTCAGGAAGCGTTTTTAAATAGTCGAGCAATAGTCGCGCAGGAACTGCAATTGCACCTTTTTCTTCCGCTTTTACCGAAAGGCGGGTAATGATGGTTGTCTCCAAATCACTGGCAGAAACTGTCAGTTTTTCTTTATCGATTTCGAATAGAAAATTATCGAGAATTGGCAGGGTATTGTTGCTGGCAAGAACACCACTGGCAGTTTGTAAGTGTTTGAGGAGGTCAGAACTTGTGACAATAAACTTCATGGGGCTAGCGAATTTCGGCTTGGCCGATTTGGCGACAAATATAAGTCAATTACTACCAAAGGATGCCACAACTTTTTAACAGGTTCTACAAATCGGCTTCTGGCAAAAAGGCCTGAATGGGCGCTTTGAAATTGTCCCATGTGAGTCGCTGGGCAAAAGCGAGTTCGCCCATGTTTACGCTCGCATAAATGCGCTCGCGGTCAAGCGTGGCAGGAATGGTTCTGTCAATTTCTGTTTGCCCTTCAGGTGCAGGCCGCGACCACAGACGAATTTCCCGCGTTTGATTGGCATCTGTCACTTTGATAATCTGGTACGGCACAAGGTTTTTCACGGAATCTTCCTGCGCTTCTGTCAGAAGGGTGTTGTAATTTTCGAAAGACGCCAATTTAAAATTGAGCATATAATCTTTGACCTTCGCCGTATCAAAACGGGTTATGGGCTCTTCGGATTTGGGATGAAACAATTGAATATCATTGCCACCTCCGAATTTTATTTTGAAAGAAGTTTCGGGTTGTGAAGGGTAGCTCACGTCAACCTCCTTTAGCTGCATATCGCCGTATTCCAAGATCCGGGTGCTTCGCCATTCCGAAAGATTGGTAAAAAACCGGGTATCCAGCATGCCCAAAAATCCGCGCATATCCAGAATGTATGGCGCGGCAGACCTGCCGAATTCTGGCGTTTCCAATAGCATATATGTTCCTTTTTTGTCCATGGTCCCGTGGCCAACATACCACGTTTTTATCCATTTGCCGTCAAGGTCGTAGATCTCTACTTTCTTGGCGCTCCCGGCCATGACGCGGTTTACCTGTTCCTGGGCTTCCTTCGCCACGGGCCGCTGAATATAAACGTTGTGAAAAGTGTGGAGCAACAGCCAGGCCGCGTCCTCGCGCGCTTTGTACATTCCATTGACCATCCAACCGCCGGGCTCTCTTGTCAGGGTAATTTCACGCCCTTTGTTGTCGGCAATAAATATCTTGCCCACATTGGCGGTGTCTTTCACGACGAAATCGGTTTGGTCTTGCCTGGCCGTTGTGTTCGGTGATTTATTGTAGCTAAAATAAATTGCTACACCTACCACCACAAGAACTGCGACGAGCAGCGGAAAAATCTTTTTCATATGGTCACTATTTGTTTGCGTACCTGTTTCGACGTACCATCCATTGAATCAAACCAAATATCAGAGTCAGAGCCACTGGCAAAGCGATGTTTAAACCTTGCCAGACATGCCGCTCTGATACAATCCGCTCACTGTCGAGCTTGCGAAGCTGAATGGTTCTTGACCGTACATTGATTAAACTTGCGTCCCCCAATAAGTAATTCATCGCGTTGATCAAAAATTCTCTGTTTCCATAGAGTTGCCTCTTGAGAACAGGATCCCATCCCAGCATGGCCGACTGTGTGCCATCCCGACTTACCTCATTTCGGGCGATGTCTCCATCTGAGACGACCAGCATCCGCGTAAAAACACTGTTTTCTTTAAACCCAAACGTGCGTTCTTCCAAAAAATTGGGAGGCAGCCTGTTGGCAAAATTCGACTTGAAATTGCCTTCCAATAAATAAGCGACTGGCTGAAAAGGGCGATTTGCATTCCCGAAATCAGGGTTGATTGATACAATATTGAGGCTTACCCGTACCGGCGATTTTAAGATTCGGGTATATTGCGAGGTGGTCAAAATCACTCTTTTGGTGACGTCGGCGCGCTCCACTGTATCGATGCTGCTAACGAAATTTGTGAGTATGGGATCCACATTGGCGGCAATCGGATGGGGTGAATTGGGCACCAGTATCGGCCGGAAGTACCAGGGAAACAACTCCGTACGGGGATCGGCCGAAGAACCTGTCTCAAGGGCGATTGGA
>JBBSDD010000217.1:0-5471 GCA_038249755.1 Flavobacteriales bacterium
ATAGGTTTGAAACCGATCCGATTTCCGGTGCAGGAGCCCTACCCTGTCGAGGATGGGATCGATCACGGCGGTATCGACTTCTTTGATTTTTGCGACCACGCGTAGGTTTTGCTCTGCCGAAAGATTGGGGTAAAAACAGGGCGTTTCGAGGATGGCGCCGATGCGCTTGCGCACCTGATGGTCGCTCCCACTCCCAAACCAGTTGAACTCTCCCGCTGTGGGATTTATCACGCCGAGCAGCATGCCGAGGGTGGTGGTTTTGCCACTCCCATTCGGGCCGAGAATGCCAAATACGCAGCCTTTCTCCACGGTGAGATTGAGCCCGTCAACGGCTTTGATTTTTCCGAACTTCTTGCTGAGTCCGGTGACTTCTAATACGGGTGCACTCATTAAAGTGAGATTTTTATTTGCACGGTATTGCTAGAGTCTGTGGGTTCAATGCCCTGCTCCATGTCCGTGGTATCCGTTGCCTCCTCTTCCTGCTCGGGCAAAAGATCAAAAATATCATTGGCCTTGTTGAGATCAAGGGTGGCGAGTTCGTTGATGCTGCTCATCGAGAGATGGCCGATCACTTCCACGATAAAGGGATTCATCGATTCCTCAAAAAACAGCAGATAAGTCGGTATGTCGCTGTTGTTCATGTACGCGTCGATTTTGGTGCCGTCGCGTTTCATGCTGATGAGCAACTCAAATCCCTCGGCTTCTGCCTGTGTTTTCAACTCCGGGAAAGCGGATATCAGTTCAGTTGATTCTTCGTCGGGCGAAAAAACAAGGAGGCGCCCCTGACGGATTTCGCTCAGCGCCGTAATGCCCGAGCCGGAAAGGATCGTGCCCAACATCCGCACCGTGCTGGGATAAAAATAGTAGGTGCTGACCGGATTTTCTTTGTTTTCGAGATACACGTCGATGGTTTCGCTTGGCGCAAAAGACCTTTGGCAACCGGTGAGACTGCCGAGAATGATTACAAAAAGAAAAACGACTCTATTTGGTTTTGTCATTTTTATCCAAATTTTGGAGATAATTCATCCCGCCAATATTCATATTTTTTGAAAGACTTGACATTTTCGACAGGTCGATATCGCCTGTGAGGCTCATCAGAAAAAGTTCTTCCTTTCCGCTCACAATCATAAGCAATTCATTTATTTTTTCGCCTTCCTCGCGGATATAAAATCGCACTTTTTCGTTGCTTTCATCGATGCTCATCAACAATTCAAATTCCTTTCCGATTTTCGCGATGGCCGCCTGCACGTTTTTCGGTGCTCCTCCCTGCGCCGTTTCCGACGAAAGTATGCGGATGCCTTTGAGCCCGCCGATGGCTTCTTTTACTTTTTTATTTTCCGGATCGGAGGTATCCATTTTGGCGAAAAGCTCAAACATTTTGCTCGAGATCACGATCGACGTGAAAGACGGATCGTTGGCATAGGCGCTAAAATATTTTTCGATCGCATCCTGCGCGGAGATGCCCTGCGTCAGGAGCAGAAGGATGACGAGACTGATGTTATTTCTGATTTTCATGATCTTGCTTTTTATTGATTTTCGGCTCCCTGGCCGATGATGCTCATTTTGGTGGTGTGAAATCGTTTTATTTCTTCGACAGGCGCTGCGCCTTTGTTGAGTTTTTGAGAGGCAAACAGGAGGGCTTTTTTGGCTTCCTCAAAAGCCTGCTCGGGGCTTTCATAGGTGTCTTCAACAGCAGATATTAGTTGGCCTTCCCATACGGGCTTCGTTGTCGCCGGCAAATGATCTTCTGATATGATATCCCACATACCGAGTCCAAGCGCCACGAGTACAATGCCCACTGCCGCATACCGGATGAAATGCGCAATGGTGAAAACGCGCGCCCCGGACGATTTTCCTACTTCCACCCGCGCCCAAAATTCGGCCTCGAAGGCTGGGTCGAGTTCTGCTTCACGGCTTTGATCCGCCAGGCCGACGAGCCTTTTGTAATCCGCACTCAGGCCTTCCGACCCGGCACGCGCCGCGCGCTGCAGTACTTCTTCTTCCGGAAGGGTGGTCTCCCCCGCCCAGTATTTCAATTCCAAAAGTTCCAAATCTCTATTGTCCATAGCTGTACAGTTTTTCCAGATTTTCTCTGATGGCCTTCCGGGCCCTGAATATATTCACCTTCACCTGGTTGATATCAATGTTGAGCATTTCGCCTATTTCCAGGTAACTGTACCCTTCCATATCGCGAAGCTGAAAAGTAGCCTGTTGTTTTTCCGGAAGGGCAGCCGCAAAACGTGTGATGTGCGCGTGCGATTCGAGGTCTGACACCACCCGCAGCGGTGAAAAGGAATGGGAAAAAACCTCCGGGCTCACCTCGTCCAAATCCGATTTTCGTTTCCGTCCCACTTGTTTGATTCTGTCGAGGGCCTTGTTTCGCGTAAGCGACATACACCAGGCTTCGAGGTTTAGTTTTTCTTTCAATTCCGATCGGGTTTCCCAAAGTTTTATCATCACATCCTGCACCACGTCTTTGGCATCTTCCTCATCTTTCAGATAGCCGAGCGCAAACCGATACATCTTGTGTCTGAACACCATGATCGTTTCCGAAAATTCTTGCTGCTGCATCGGTTTGCGTGGCCGGTGGATTGGTTACTGAATGACAATTTTCTGCGACATTTCTGAGTCGCCTTTGATGGCTTTGATTACATAGACGCCAGCTTTGAGGCGAACGGTGTCAAATTTCTTTTCTGCGGCTGTGGCGCGGTATGCTTCCACCTCGCGGCCCGAAGCGTCAAAGATGCGCACATCAGCGCCTTCCATTTCTTCCGGTAGCCGGATGGATACGGGAGCACCTGCGACCACTGGGTTGGGATATACTTTCAACGTTTCAGGATTGTACGCCACTTCCGCAAAAACATTTTTGCCGACAGCGGAAACCTGTTTGGTGAGTTCACCGATATCGCTGAGTTTGATGGCACCGATCAGGTCTACGATGATAAATTCTTTTTCTGTACCCACGAGGATGAGCAGTTCGCTTACGATTCCATTGGCTTCCTTCACCATGATGTTCATCAGGGTTTCCTTTTCGGAAACGGTGACAAGGTCTTCAAAACCGGTAGATACCGTTCTTTTGGCGCGGACTGCTGTTTCGCGGGCTGCAGGATCCTTATCGTCTACGATGATGCGGAGCGACTTGATCTGCGATGCGAATTTTTTAAAATCCTTCATTTCATCGGATGTGGCGTCAACCTTACTGGCCAGATCGAATGCTTTGCCGGTAAGGCTGATCTGGGTTACATCTTCGCGTTTTTCGTATTCGCCAAAGAATTTTGTGATGGCGTTGTCCTGGGCTTGCACAGTCACTTGTGTTGCGGCAAGTGTAAGTGCGATTGCGGTAAAAATGATCTTTTTCATGATTTGGTTTGTTTAATGTTCAGGCAGCAGACGACCCACCCGGACACTTGTTACAAAGCTGGCAAATTTTCTTCCAGAAAGGCATATCCCGGTATAGAAATGTTCGATCAGATTTCGGAGTTGAAGGCGTATCTTTGCCGGGCGAAAATATGAAAATGAAACGCGTAGTAGTAGGGCTCTCAGGCGGTGTGGATTCGAGTGTGGTGGCGTACTTGCTCAAAGAGCAGGGATATGATGTGATCGGTCTGTTTATGAAAAACTGGCACGATGAGTCGGTGATACTCGCCAATGAATGTCCGTGGATAGAAGACAGCAACGATGCCTTGCTCGTGGCCCAAAAACTCGGCATCCCCTTTCAGGTGGTCGACATGAGCGCCGACTACAAAACCCGCATCGTGGACTACATGTTTGCCGAATACGCCGCGGGCCGCACGCCCAATCCGGATGTGCTCTGCAACAGGGAGATCAAATTTGATGTTTTTCTGAAAGCCGCCCTCAGCCTCGGTGCCGATTATGTGGCCACGGGGCACTATTGCCGCAAGGACGAGATCGAAAAGGATGGCCAAACGGTTTTTCGCCTCCTTGCCGGAAAAGACAAAAACAAGGACCAGAGTTATTTCCTTTGTCAGCTTACGCAAAATCAGTTGGCCAAAGCCCTGTTTCCCATCGGGGAATTACAAAAATCGGAAGTGCGGGCCATCGCTGCCGAACAAGGTCTGGTGACTGCGGAGAAAAAAGACTCTCAAGGATTGTGTTTTGTGGGAAAGATCAGCCTTCCGGACTTTTTGCAGCAGCAGCTGAAGCCAAAAGAAGGTGAAATCCTGGAAATACCCCGTGATTATAAAAGCCATGCTTCGATGGCCGGAGCGGTAAATTACGAAACACTGACCGAGCCGCACAATTTCAACCCGGAGGAAGCCGCTGTGGTGGGTTCGCACCGCGGGGCGCACTACTACACCGTAGGGCAGCGAAAAGGTCTGAATGTGGGCGGCCGCGAACAACCGCTTTTCGTACTCGGCACGGATGTGGAAAAAAATCTGATTTACACCGGTCAGGGCGACGACCACCCCGGACTATACAGGCAGGGCTTGCGCGTGGCTAGAGACGAAATGCACTGGGTGCGGGAAGATTTGCGGATGAAAATCAACGAAACCAGGGTGTATCAGGCGCGCATCAGGTACCGCCAACCGCTGGAAGGAGCCAAATTGCACTATGACGGGGAAACGCTGTTTGTGATATTCGACCGCCCGCAACGTGGCGTGGCTGCGGGGCAGTTTGTGGCCTGGTACGAAGGTGACGAACTGATCGGTTCGGGCACTATTCAGTAAAACCCAGCCGCTCCTCAATCAGGTATTTGTTGCGCTCAGGCGAAATGCCGCGAACCAACTCTGCGAGAAATCCGCCGATAAACAATTGCGTGCCGATGATCATGCAGGTGAGGGCTACGTAAAATACCGACATGGTGGCGATGTTTTTCGCCGGTATTTCCATGTACATGTCGTAAAATTTGGCCAGACCGATATACCCGAATGTGAGGAAACCGATGGTAAACATCACGACGCCCCACGCCCCAAAAAGGTGCATGGGCCGTTTCCCGTACCGCGACATAAAACTCAATGTGAGCAGGTCGAGCGGACCTTTGATAAACCGCGATAAACCAAATTTCGTGGTGCCGTATTTCCGGGCACGGTGCTCCACCACTTTCTCGCCGATCTTGTCAAAACCCATGCGCTTGGCCAATACCGGAATGTAGCGGTGCATGTCGCCGTAGAGCTCGATGTGGTGCACCACTTTGCCTTTGTAAGCCTTGAGACCGCAATTGAAATCGTGCAGGTAAATGCCCGACATCTGCCTCGTGGCCCAATTGTAAAGTTTCGTTGGAATGGTTTTGGTGAGCGGGTCGTAACGTTTCTTTTTCCATCCGGATACCACGTCGTAACCATCTTCGCGGATCATCCGCGCGAGTTCCGGAATTTCATCTGGCGAATCCTGCAGGTCTGCATCCATGGTAATCACCACATCACCCTTGGCAGCTTGAAAAGCAGACTGCAATCCGGCGGCTTTCCCGTAATTTCGCGAAAAGCGGATACCGCGCACGTAGGGATAGCGCA
>JBBSDD010000218.1:0-5449 GCA_038249755.1 Flavobacteriales bacterium
CCTTCGGATGTTAAGGGATAAACTTTCAAAAAATATGCTTCAAAAAAAAGCGCATCATCTACTTAAGTCATTAAGAGCAATTGGAATATAGTTTCACCGGGTTGAGATTTAACCTTCAACTCTCCCCCATGCGCCTTCACAATATCATAGCTCAAACTCAATCCCAATCCCGTACCCTGCCCGGCAGGCTTGGTGGTGAAGAAAGGTTGGAATATTTTGTCTTTGATGGCGTCGGGGATTCCTGGGCCGTTGTCGGTGATGGTTATTTGGATGCCTTGCGCGCTACCCCCGTCCCCTCCCAATACGGGCTTCCTCTGGTCGAAAGGGGAGACCACGCGCGACGTAGACACTGTCACCAGCGGACCTTCAACGCCTGCCACTGCTTGAAACGCATTGGTGATCAAGTTGAGCAATACGCGTCCGATGTCTTGTGGTACCACATTGACTTTGGGCAAGTCAGGGTCGAGTTCAGTTTTGAAATCGGCGTTGAAAGTGTTGTCCTTGGCTCGAAGACCGTGGTATGAAAGCCGCAAATATTCATCAGCCAAGGCATTTAGGTCGGTCGGTTCTTTTTCGCCTTTGCCTGCACGGCTGTGGGCTAGCATGCCTTTTACGATGGCGTCTGCGCGCTTGCCGTGGTGGGTTATCTTTTCGAGGTTTTGTTTTACGTCGCCTAAGATGACCAATGCTTCTGAGATGGCTTCGCGATGCTTCGGCGACGCGGCTTGCTCTGGAGACGTAGCATGCTGCGTCTTTACGAGCTCTTCGGTTGCTTCATCCAAAAGTTCTGTGCTCACTTCGCTAAAGTTATTGACGAAGTTCAGCGGATTTTGGATTTCGTGGGCGATGCCCGCGGTGAGTTCACCGAGCGACGCCATTTTCTCGGATTGGATGAGTTGGGCTTGGGTGGATTTAAGATCATCCACCGATTTGCTCAACTGTGCGGTGCGGTGCTTCACTCTTTCTTCGAGAATGATGTTCTCTTTTTGTAGCGCGCGAGAACGGTATTGGACAATCGCTCCTACAACCAATGTAAACGCGGCAATGTAGAGGAGCCACGCCCACCAGGTATTTGTCCAGTGGGGTAGGATGTTGAAGCTGAGTTCGGCAGGAGCAGTCCAAATTCCATCAAACGATCGACTGCGAACGCTAAAGGTGTAACTACCCGCAGGGAGATCTCTATAGTTTTTGCTGTAAGGGTCAACCGAAAGCTCACTCCACGCTTTATCAAACCCTTTTAAGTAATAGCTGTATCGGGTTTTGTTTCTGTTCGTCAATTGGGTTCCCGTAAACTGAAAGCTCACATAGTTTTGCTCAAAGGGAATCTCCAGGTTTACAGGCAGATTATAATTTCCCTCTAATCCATCCCAGCCTATGTCATTCACCTTGAGCCAGTCCGTTTCTTCGGGACGCTGACCTGCAAGGTAGAATGTGTCTTTTTGCGCGCTAAACAGCGTATCCAGATCGGTATACGTTTGATGGGCGAGCCCATAGTCGTAAAAGTTTCGGGTTTGGTCTGAAATCGCTATCCCCGAAATATAGGTCGTGCCCGGAACAGTATCTTTTTTGGGAAACTCTGTGACTGTGAGTACTTTCGTGTCAATTCCCCACCACAGCTTGTCATTGTATACAATGGCTGCATCTGCATTGAAATCATTGAATATAAGCCCTTGCTCTTTTGCGTATGATTTTATATCAAGTACGGCTTTATTGGTTCCGAAATTTGCCGGGGGAGTAAAAGTGGTCAAGCCATTTCCTGTACCGGCATACATCACTCCATTGTCTTGATAGAGGCTATATACCTTTTCAGAGATCAGTCCATTTTCTGGTAAGATCTTGGTCAAAATATCGTTGTTTTGGTCGGCAATCAAAATTCCCGATCGGGTCGCCATCCACAACCTATTCTCCTTATCTGTCAATAAGTCTGCAAAATTTCGTGCAGTGGTGTTTTCTCCTTCCATGAGGTGGGAGATGGTATTTTCTTCAATATTGATAATATTGACTCCTAAATCAGTACCTGCCCAGATCTGTCCCAGACCATCTTCATGGATTTCCCAAACGATATCCCCCATTATGCCATCTTTATTGGTGAGTCGCTTGAAGGTGTTGGTTTTCGGATCAAAAACCTCTATTGCTCCATTTCTAAAGGAACCCGTCCAGATTTTTCCCGAGCGGTCTACAAAACAAGCTGAATGGTAAAGGTTGGTCAATCCATTGTCAGGGGTGATTTTGGTGATTGTTTCTCGTTCAGGATTGAATACAGCTAAGCCAATGGAAGGAATTTTAATGAGATAATCGCCGGAAGGCATATGCTGCACTTCGAAGGGAATCGTAATATTTTTCTCTACCCGAAGGGCGAGATCCACTCTTTTGATGGTGCTATTTTCTGAATCGTAGATGTCCATTCGTTCCCACGAACCCAGCCATAAATTCCCTTTCTTGTCTTCCATAAATGACCATACATTTGGCCAACTCAGTCCATCTGCTTCAGTAAGGAAATTGGGCATCAACCCTTCTGTATCCATGAGGTTAAGCCCTTTGGTGGTAGCTATCCAGATTTGGCCTTGGCTGTCCAAAAGTGATGTTGTTGCAAAGTCATCTATCAAGGCATTTTCTTCGTTCAAGTGCTTCAATGATTGCTTGAACGGGTCAAAAATATAGAGACCACCACCATTAGAAGACATCCATATCTTGCCCTGTTTTCCTTCGGTGAAATGGCGCACGGGAGCTGATATTCCTTGAGCGTTGCCGAGCACTTGACTGCTTTCCCTATTTGGATGAATCTTTGCGATTCCTTCTTCATCCGTTCCAACCCAGATGTTGTTTTCGCTGTCGCAGAACAAACCACTCACAAAATCAAAAGAAAACGTTGGTTGATCCTGTAAGGATTGAACAAGGCCCGAATCGATATCTATCAGAGAGAGGCCGGCGTCAGAGCCAATCCAGATTTTTCCAATTTCATCTTCTACTAAAAAGCGAGCGTTGCCATTAGGTCTCACTTGGGCTAAATGTTTAAAGCTGAAATCATTTGGGTCGACTATGAAAATCCCGTCCGTTTTCGTGCTAAACCAGATCATACCTCGGCTATCCATGATCATGGCATTGCCTGAATTTAAAAGAAGTTTGCCTTTAACGAGACTGGCATTTCTCACAATCCCAGCTTGTAGATCGATTATGTAGAATCCCTTCTCTGCTGTATAAACCCAAATGCGGCCATTGTCATCTTCCAATAAGCTTAACACAACAGTTTGTCCACCGGTAAATCGCTCATCTATAATGTCGTAGATTTCAATGTGCTCGCCGTCAAATCGGCAGAGGCCTTTATCAGTTGCAATCCAAATCATTCCCTGACTGTCCTCCATCAGCGCAGTGATCAAGTACCCTGGCAAGCCTTGATCTTCCCCGAATTCAAAAATCCCGACAGAAGCATCTTTGTTGAGTTCTGGCAAGCGGGCTTGCACCTTTTTCGGAGGATCGAGAATCGACGTTTTGAAGTTGATAGGTTTTGAAGATAGTTCATGGAAATTGATCACCGTATCTTGCGTCATGGCAATATCCATTTCCATCATTGGTTTATCAAGTGGGATAAAACCATCGGGGTAGAAAGGCTTTGAAGGAACAGAAGCCAAATCCACTTTTATGGGGATGGGCCGTTCGAATGTTGTGGAATCATTGACCTGCCATTCAAATTTTTGTGGTTCACTAAAGCGCAGCGGTTCGCTTGAAGGCGGCAAGAATTCACTTTTGTCTTGAGGAAAAGGAACGGGCTCACCTTTTTCACCACAAGAAAAAAGAACCAATGATAGGACAGTGGCAAGAAAAAAATAACGGGCTATTTGCTTTGATCTTAATTTCATGAATTCTTGGCTTTTTTCAATTTGGTAGTGCGATGATAAATGTAGAACCTGCACCATCTGAGGTCTTTAATTTCAATTTTTTTAGTCGCTGTGCGTTTTATTTTTTTTGTTGCTGTTTGCAATCTCTATCGCTTTATGAAGTTTTTCCATAAACCATTCTTTAGACGGCAATTCTGTAAGATATTGTGCCACTCTTATTTCCGTTTGGTTCAGCATCAGTAATTCAATGTGTTCCGTATTTCCTTCGCTGCACAGCAGCAAACCTATCGGAGGGTTTTCACCTTGTTGCATTTCATGTTTCTCCAACCATTTTAAATACAATTCAATTTGGCCTTTATGTTTGGGTTTAAATTTTCCCAATTTTAAATCCACAGCCACCAAAGTTTTTAATTTTCGGTGATAGAACAATAAATCCAAATGGTAATCGGTGCCATCCACGGGTATTCTTTTTTGCCTTTCCACAAAGGCAAATCCTTTTCCCATTTCCATAATAAATGCTTGTAGGTGGTTGAGAATGGCATTTTCCAAATCGGTTTCAGAATGATTGCCGGGCAGTCCGAGAAAATCAAGTACATAAGTATTTTTAAAAATCAAATCAGGTGAAATAATGTTGTCTTTTTGCAGCTGAAATAGTTCTTCACTGATTGTATCTTCCGGCTGTGCTGCAATGGAAGTTCTCTCAAAAAGCATTTTATCCACCTCGGCATCCAATTCCCTCACACTCCAATGTTCTTCTTTTGCTTTTACACAATAGAAAAGTCTTTTATTGGTATTGTCGATGCTGCAAAGTATTCTGAAATGGCTCCAGGTTAATTCTGTACACAGTGTGTGCAGAATGTCAGCATCGGGAAAGACTTCGTAAAATTTTGTGCAGTTCCATAAATGCCTTTCACTCCAGCCACGGCCAAATTCGATAGTCAGGTTTTTGGAAAGGTCCATGATAATATTTTTCCCATACCCAGCTCTTGTATCATTCAGTAGGGTTTGTTTAATATGGCTGCCCACCTGCCAATATAAAAGTGTAAGTTCTTTATTTACCGCAACAGCAGTCCTGCTGCGGCTTTGTCGAACCAGTTCTAAAATTTGTTTGGTCAGAACATTCATTCGCTTTAATTTTTATCGATGGGTAATATAATTTCAAACACACTTCCCTTGCCTTCCGTTGATTCTACTTTTATCTCTCCCCCATGCGCCTTCACAATATCATAACTCAAGCTCAAGCCCAATCCGGTTCCCTGTCCAGTGGGTTTGGTGGTAAAAAAGGGCTGGAAGATTTTTTCTTTAATGGAGTCGGGGATGCCGGGGCCGTTGTCTTGTACCGAGATTTCTATGCCTTTCGGCAAAAGTTTGGTAGACACTATAACCAACGGGCGCTCAACTCCTGCCGATGCTTGAAACGCATTGTTGATTAAGTTGAGCAATACGCGACCGATGTCTTGTGGTACCACGTTTACCTTTGGCAAATCGGGATCAAATTCGGTTTTAAAATCGGCATTGAACGACTTGTCTTTGGCTCGAAGACCGTGGTAAGAAAGACGCAGATATTCATCAGCCAAGGCATTTAGGTCAGTGGGTTCTTTTTCGCCTTTGCC
>JBBSDD010000219.1:0-5444 GCA_038249755.1 Flavobacteriales bacterium
CACATCCATTACTGATACGTTGGGCAATCCGATAGACACGTTGAAAGCACTGGGTGTGGCCCGCGTAAGGGGAGAAATTCGCAGCACAGGCGGGAATCTCTTAACAAGTTTCAATGGTCTACTCACCGCCACCGTGTTTGACCGTGAAAAGGAGACAACAACACTCTCAAATGACGGTGCAACGCCCTTCTTTTTTCGAACCCAGGAAGATATCGTTTACCGCGGCAATGCCGATGTGGTCAATGGTGCGTTTCAATTCGATTTTGTGCTGCCAAAGGACATTTCTTTTGCTGTGGATACCACTGCGCGTATCAGTCTCTATGCACGCAGCAACGACAAAAAAGACGCATCCGGTTTTCGCGATGAACTCAGTATCGGCGACCGCGACCCAAATGCCGTGGATGATGGCACAGGTCCTGACCTTGAAATTTTTCTGAATGATGAAAACTTCGTTTTTGGCGGATTCACAGATGAATCACCCACGTTGATCGCAAGGGTTTTTGATGAAAATGGTATCAATACAGTTGGCACAGGCATAGGGCACGACATTACAGGCACGCTTGATGGCGACCTGAGCAAGGCCATTATCCTCAATGATTTTTACGAAAGTGACCTGAATACCTATAAAAGCGGAGGGTGACATATAAGTTTGACAAACTGGAACCGGGTAACCACGAGCTCAAGGTGAAAGTCTGGAACGTGCACAACAATTCATCTGAGACCACCACGGAATTTATCGTAGCCAACAGCGAAGAATTCGCCATCGAACGTTTGTTGAATTATCCCAATCCTTTTACCACCCATACCGAATTTTTCTTCGAGCACAACCAGAGTTGTGAATTTCTCAATGTGAAGATTGAAGTGTTTACGGTGAGTGGAAAATTGGTAAAATCTATCGTAACTGTATCCAATACGGATGGTTTCCGTAACGAACCAATCCCGTGGAATGGCCGCGATGATTTTGGAGACCGTCTCGCCACAGGGGTCTATGTTTACAAAATCTCTGTCCAGAATCCGTCAGGCGATCAGGTCAAAAAATTTGAAAAGCTTGTCATTCTCAATTAAGTGATAACACCGTATGAATTATTTATATTTGCAGCCCTGTTCAAAAAAGACAATGAAAAGAACAATATTATTGGGCATACTATCGCTCGCTGCACTTGGTCAGCTTGCTGGTCAGGCAATACCTTGTGATCCCACCAATACCAGTATCAGCGGCAGAAATGCCTGCGACGAATTGCGCGCCATTACCACGGCAGTCCCTTTCCTGCTTATAGGGGGAGATTCGCGGTCAGGTGCGATGGGCGATGCAGGCGTGGCTCTTTCGCCAGATGCCAATTCACAAAATTGGAATGCTTCCAAACTCGCATTTTCTGAAGAAGAAATGGAAGTGTCATTGTCCTATAGTCCCTGGCTTCGACAGCTTGTGGATGACATGAATCTGGCTTATCTGTCATGGTACACGAAGCTTAACAGGACCTCGGCGATCGGTGCCAGTTTACGCTACTTTACCCTTGGCGATATCACTTTTACAGACAATACCGGCCAGGTGATTCGTCCTTTCAGGCCAGCAGAATTCGCAGTTGACGTTAGTTATTCCTTGCAGCTATCGCGAAATTTCTCAGGCGGTTTAACTGCACGTTGGATCAATTCCAATCTTACAGGAGGTGTGAATGTGGGCGGAGCAGATTCCAAAGCTGCCAATGCCTTTGCAGTAGATTTGAGCGCTTATTACCAGAACAATGACATGTCTTTTGGCGACAAGGACGGTAGTCTAGCATTTGGTTTGGTAGTTTCTAATATTGGCAACAAAATATCATATACGAATACCGCCCAACGAGACTTTCTACCCAGCATGGTTCGGTTGGGGACGGCGCTTACGATCAATCTTGATTCATATAACAGTCTGACGTTTGCGTATGACGCAACCAAACTTTTGGTTCCTTCGCCCGCCGTGTTCGATCAAGACCGAACAAATATTATTGCCGGTCGCGACCCGGACATCGGAGTTGCTGCGGGCATTTTTGGATCATTTAATGATGCACCGGGCCGCATCGTGCGCGACGAGCTCGGTGACCCAGTGATCGGTGCGGATGGTCAGGCCGAAATTGAAGGTGGCAGTGTGCTGCGTGAAGAATTGCGTGAAATCAACCATTCCGTCGGAATGGAATATTGGTATGCGGATCAGTTTGCCGTAAGGGCGGGTTACTTTTTTGAACATCCGACCAAGGGAAACCGACAGTTTTTTACAGTTGGAGCCGGCTTCCGGTACAATGTTTTCGGTTTGGATTTATCTTATCTGATTGCCACAGAGCAGCGCAATCCACTCGCCAATACCCTGCGCTTCACCCTGAGCATGCGCTTCGACAAGACCGGACCAAGCCCGGGCGAATAAGATTTCCAATGGATGTTATTCGTGTCGGTTTCGGATTTGACGTGCATCAGTTGCGCGAAAACCATCCATTTTTTCTTGGCGGAATCGCCATCCCACATCACCGTGGCGCCTTTGGCCATTCGGATGCAGACGTGCTGCTTCATGTGATTTGCGATGCACTCCTGGGCGCGGCAAACCTGCGCGACATCGGGTATCAATTTCCGGATACCGATCAGGCTTTCAAAGGCATCGACAGCAAAATACTTCTTCGTGATACCTTTAAACTAATTGTCGAAAAGGGCTATCGTTTGATGAATCTCGATTGCACAATTTGTCTGCAAAGCCCCAAGATCAACCCTTTTATCCCGGAAATGAAAACCTGCATTGCAGAAATTCTCCAAACGGATGCCGATGCCATTTCAATCAAAGCCACCACCACCGAAAAGTTGGGATATGTGGGCCGCGAAGAAGGCGTCAGTGCCTATTGTGTGTGCCTTATCGGCAAATGAACTGAAATCATTTTTCGTACATTCGACCCTTCCATGGAATACAAAGAAATTCAACTGAGATACGGTCAGGTCGGCCATTATTCCGAATTAAATCCGGACGACAAGTCCCTTTTCGAAAAAGCCATTGCTGCCATGCGCAAAGCGTATGCGCCCTACAGCAAATTTAAGGTCGGTGCAGCCGTGCTGCTCGCTGATGGTACCATCGTGATTGGCAGCAACCAGGAAAACATTGCTTACCCGAGCGGCCTATGCGCAGAAAGGGTGGCCCTTTTTGCATCCGGCGCAATGCATCCGGGCATCGCTGTAAAAACCATTGCTGTTGTTGCAGATCCGCTCGATGCAGGCGCTACGGTTTCACCATGCGGCTCCTGTCGCCAGGTTGTCATGGAATATCAAAGGCTGCACAATTCTCCGGTTCGTATGCTTACAGGCGCGCTCCAGGGACCAGTCACGGTCATTGAAAATGCAAACTTTTTACTACCACTGGCATTTTTTGATGCCGGATTGACAAATCCCGCCAACGATTAAACCGGGTAAGTGTTAGTTTGACATCTCCTATGTATATTTGTGCTCCCAAGTATAAAAATAGCTATGGCTACAAACACAAAAAGTGCCCCTAAGAATCCGGTAGAGGAGAAAAAAACATCTCCCAAATCAAATCCCACCAAGACTTCCAAAACGAATTTTGACAAAGAAACATACCTGAAATGGTACGAGAGCATTTTGTTGATGCGCCGTTTTGAAGAGAAATGTGGACAACTTTATATCCAACAAAAATTTGGTGGTTTCTGTCACCTTTACATTGGTCAGGAAGCGATTCTTGCCGGCATGGTTTCAGCCATGGACAAGGAGGACAGGGTCATCACAGCCTACCGCGATCATGCACATCCCCTCGCATTGGGCACCGACCCAAAATATGTGATGGCTGAACTGTACGGCAAACGTACGGGTACTTCCAAAGGAAAGGGTGGCTCCATGCACATGTTTGACAAAGAGCGGTATATGTTTGGTGGACACGGCATTGTCGGAGCGCAGATTCCACTCGGAGCGGGAATTGCTTTTGCTGACAAGTACCGCGGCGAAAAACACGTCACCTATTGTTTCATGGGCGATGGCGCAGTGCGTCAGGGTGCCCTCCACGAAACATTTAATATGGCGATGTTGTGGAAACTTCCCGTGGTTTTTGTAATTGAAAACAACAATTATGCGATGGGTACTTCCGTAAAAAGAACATCCAACGTGCACGATCTGAGTAAACTGGGGCTGAGTTATGAAATGCCGTCACTTTCTGTAGATGGGATGAATTGCGAATCAGTACACGAAGGTTTTGCGAAAGCAGCAGAACACGCCAGAAATGGCGATGGTCCTTACCTGCTGGAAATGCGCACATACCGATACAAAGGTCACTCTATGAGCGACCCTATGAAATACCGCACCAAAGAGGAACTCGAGCAATACAAAGGACAGGATCCACTCACCATCACTGCCAAAGTGATTAAGGACAATAAATGGCTGACAGAAGAAGAATTTGCCCAACTCGAAGGAAAAATTAAAGCCCAGGTTGAAGAGGCTGTCACTTTTGCAGATGAATCGCCCGAGCCTGAAGCACATGAACTATACGAGGATGTATACCTCCAATCAGATTACCCTTACGTAAAAGAATAGTCCCCATGGCAGAAGTAGTAAAAATGCCTAAACTCAGCGACACCATGGAAGAAGGTGTCGTGGCAGAATGGCACAAAAAAGTTGGCGATGAAGTGAAAACCGGCGATATTCTCGCCGAAATCGAAACCGACAAAGCCACGATGGAATTTGAATCTTTTCAGGATGGAGTGCTGTTGCACATCGGCGTGGAAAAAGGGGGTACAGCACCTGTAGATTCCATCCTCGCCATACTGGGTGAAAAAGGCGAAGACATCAGCGATCTGCTCGAAGGCGGCACAGATGGGAAATCTGCTGACAAGAAAGAAGTCAAAAAAGAAGATAAAACTTCGGACAAGAAAAAGGACGAGGACAAAAAAGTCGAAGAAGAACCTGAATACGAAAAATCCGCCGAAGAAAAGGATACAGAAAAGTCGGAGGAGAAAAGCGCTGATACTTTCAATTCAGAAAAATCTTCCGACAAAAAACAAACAACTGGAAAGTCAACTTCTGAATTCAAATCGGAAGGTCGCCTGAAAGCTTCTCCATGGGCCAAAAAAATGGCTGCCGATAAGGGAATAGAGCTCCGCTCTGTGCCTGGCACAGGTGATGGCGGCCGCATTGTAATGCGCGACGTGGAAAATTACAAACCGGAAGCTGCGAAGGCAGCTCCGTCAGGAGGCGGGGAAAGCTACCGCGACGAGCCCGTTTCGCAGATGCGCAAGACCATTGCAAAACGATTGAGTGAAAGCAAATTCACGGCGCCCCATTTCTATCTGACCATGGAGATCGATATGGACCATGCGATGAAACAACGCGAAAGCATCAACAAGGCCATCGAGCCAGCCAAAGTTTCCTTTAATGACCTGGTGATCAAAGCAGCGGCCGTGGCCCTGAAAAAGAATCCAAAAGTAAACGCC
>JBBSDD010000220.1:0-5437 GCA_038249755.1 Flavobacteriales bacterium
TATCCTTCAAATGCAACCAAATCCGTCAAAAGCGTCAATTTATGACAACAAATTCCGGCTGACTTTTGAAAAGATGGTTTAGTAGTTCTAGCCCTAATTGGCGGATGGATTTAGCCGTAGTGTTGTATTCGCGAAGGATTTTCGCGTCTTCCACAATGCATCAACCCCAAGACTTTAGCTCGGATTTGCGAGTTCCGCCAGAGTTTCTGCGTCGTTCATCGTCTTTATATTACGTAACTGATATAGATTTGCTCATTTTCTTGCACATAAGAACTGAAATAAATCACTGATGATCAAAACTTAAATTTTGAAGTGGTTTCAACCGTTAAGTACTTAATAAAGCAAAACTTCATTTTCTTGCAAATTTTGCTCCTTAGAGTGCGTTCTAATTATAAAGAATTTAGCGACTCTATTGACAGACTCTAATTAAAGCGCATTTAAAGCATTTAACTATTTTCTTGCAGGTTTTGATTTAAATGATATTTCATACCTCTCGTTTCCCCTGTTGATCCTAAAATGTCTTTTTCGACCATGCTTTTAAGCATACGTTTCACTTTATACTGATTAATTTCCAGTCCTATGCGCTGATGAATTTCGCTAAACCTACTATGTGGATAGGCTTTCACATCTTTGAAAATCAACTCTTCCAAACGATAATCCTCAATATTTTTAAGACTTGTTTTACCCTTAAAATTGATTTTCCGAATGAATTCTGGATTAACACTATATTGAGTTCCTTTCCCTTTCCCAGTTTTTACCACCAACTCAAAATCAATCAACCTCCCTAACCAATTGCGTAGCCCTACTTCTTCATTTTGGTTTAAGATATTTGAGATTTCCACCGCTGTATAAGACTGCTGTTGTGCTAATAAGCCCAATGAAATGAATTCTTTTTGTTTTAATGAAAACTCATTGCTGGCCTTATCCATTAGGCGAACAACCTCTTTGCTTACGAACTGTTTTTTTACGATCACGGTTACACGTTCATCTGTTTCCTTCACAATGGGCAAAGGTTTTCCCGACCCCAATAGTTTTGCATATACCAAATCATAACCGCTGCCTTCTTTTTCCATCAATGCCAAATCGTAAAAAACTTTTGAAAGATGTTCGTTTCGCCTTATTGACTGGCTTAAAATATTTCTTGGGGTTACACCAAAAGGTAATCTCCCCGGACTATGGATTTCCATTCTGTCAGGGAAAATATTGATGAAAATATCGCCTCTTGTAGTGTACGTTCTGTGAACTAATGCGTTAACAACCAGTTCTCTTACAACTTCAATTGGGAAAAATGGAATATTTTTCCTGAACATCCCCTCCGACACTTCTACACTTTCCTGCCAATCGGGAATATCATTGAGCACCCGTTCCAACAACTCTTTAGGATTTGCGAAATAATCATCTAAAAGCAGCTTCCAAACTTTTTCGTCTTTTTCATCATATCTTATTACTTGAATAGCAGGGGGGTATAGCAAAGAAGCCCTATCGTTTCGTTTCCCAATCCATAAAATCCCCAAATTGGTTAAATAGCCCTTTTTATGAAAGAAGTAAAAATCCAGAATTTCATCATCACTCATGTCTTTAATGAAGCGACTTATCCGTCCAGAATCTTTGATTTCCCTTAAAAATGTTGTTCGTTTTTGTAAATCATACTGGTTAGCAGGAACTCGTTTCGTGATTTGCTCTTCCCATACAAATGCATTCTTGTCAGCTGCCAGTCGAGCCATCTCATCTGGTGGTACAGGTTGGCATTCGTCGTGTACACGAACATAATATTTACCATCGGTGGTAGAAGCAATAGTTTGGGAATTGCGAAAAACCTGTATTTGTATGTACGATGCTTTGTTAGCTGCAATTTCAATGGTCACCGCAATTCCCACATTTACGGTACGGTGTGCAATATTTTTTTGGATAACGTCCAGTAAAGTTCTGTCTGCTATTATTTGGTTTATAGGTGGAACATCTTCTTTGTCTTCAATGCCTATATAGATAAAACCTCCTTGTGAATTGGCAAAACACACACAGTCTTTGGCCAATTCATTCCAATCGGTATGTTTGCCTTTGAGGAATTTGAGCGACTTTTTGTCTGTGTTTTTATTTTCTTCCATTGCGCTACACCTTGTTCACTACACTACAACCACAAGCTTTTAGTTTGTCGTCAATAAGTTCCACTCTGGTTACTGCTTCGTTCACAATTTTTCTTCTTTGAAGAGGCAAGTTGTCCCATACAAGTTGTCCCTCTGTAAAGCTACTTTTTATTCCTTTTTTAGCTCACAATCAAAACCCAGGAAATAATCAATGAACTATCAAACGTTCCAACTTAAAATCAGTCACACGTCGCCCTGATAATCCGCGTAATCAACTCCTTCTTCCCAATCCCCAACGCCGCTGCCTGTTGCGGTACGATGCTGTGTTCGGTCATGCCCGGCACGGTATTGATTTCGATGATGTAAAATTCTTTTCCGTCAAATTTAAAGTCGATGCGCACCACACCGCGACAGTGAAAAGCTGCTGCAACCTTTTCGGAAATTTCCTGGCACTTCTGATAATGTTTTTTCGGTAGGTCGGCAGGTGTGATTTCTTCCGTTTGGTCGTAGGTATATTTCGCTGCGTAATCGAAAAACTCCTTATTCGTTTTTATTTCTGTAATGGCGAGGGCCGTGTGTTTGCCATTTTCACAAATCACCCCACAGGTTACTTCGCGGCCGGACAGAAATTCTTCAATCAAAATGGCCGATCCCTTGCTAAATGCCAAATCCACCGCCGCTGGGATTTCTTCCATGGTTTTGACCTTCGACACACCCAGACTCGAACCGCCTTCATTGGGTTTTACGAAAAGTGGAAATTTCAATTCCTTGGCTACCTTTTTGGCATCGAGCTCAGAAGGATCGCGAAGCAGCACACCGCCGGCAGCATTAAATCCCATTTGCCGAAGCAAACGGGTAGTAAATATCTTATTGAAGGTAATCGCCGTATTCATAACGCCTCCTGTGGTATAAGGCATGTCGATCATATCAAAATACCCTTGTAATTTCCCGTCTTCGCCGGGGGTGCCATGCACGATGATGAAACAGAGGTCAGGTCGCCTGGTGCGTCCTTCGTAAGAAAAACTAAAGTCATTTTTGTCGACTTCTGCTGCTCCGGAAGGGGTATGTACCAACCATTTTCCGGGTTCGATCACAATGCGCACAGGTTCGTACAATTCCTTGTTGATGTGATCCATTATCATCTGAGCACTTATCAAGGAAACTTCGGCTTCGCCCGAATAGCCGCCGCATACCACACCAACCAGCTTTTGCATACAAGTAGAATTTTGAATTACAAAGATATCTGTCGCGGATGAGCACGAATGGCCGATGATCCGGGAAATTTGAACAGCAATTTTCTCATAACCCGAAAACGAATACACTATGTGCTTGTAATAACCGTTAGGTAAAACGCCGCGATTGATCGCGTGTGCTATCTTTGCGGCGAAGTCAATCAGGGTTTTAATGAAAAGAGTTATTGGGTTTATTTTCAGCGGTCGGTTTTGGTTGAATATTTTGCTGATTGGCATCGTCGTTTTCCTTCTGATTCAAGCCACATTATTTTGGCTGAGATCGTATACCCGCCATGCCGAATCGGTCGAGGTGCCCAATCTCACTGGCTATACCATCGCCGCCCTGAACGACTTGCTCATCAACACCGATCTCACATTCGAAATTACCGACAGCATCTACAGCGAGGATTTTCCCCGGGGTGTGGTCATCATCCAGAATCCCCTTGCGGGAAAAAAGGTCAAGGAGGGTCGTACCATTTTCATTTCTGTAAACAGCACCCTTCCGGAAATGGTCCAAATGCCCGATCTCTACGGGAAATCCCGTCGCATCGCCATACCCATACTCGAAATTTCAGGATTAAAAGCCGGAGGGATCACCTACAAACCCGATCCAAGCTGCACAGACTGTGTCATTGACCAACTCCACAACGGCGTTTCTATCAAGGCAGGAGACCGAATCAGGAAAGGACAGGAAGTGATGCTCGTGCTGGGACAGCAGTCCAGTGAAATGACGGAAGTGCCTTATCTGGTAGGGGGATCGTATGCCCTGGCTGTAGAAATGTTGATGGCAAATTCGCTCAACATAGGACAGGTATTGGCTTGTGAAGGCTGTTTTACGGCTACAGATACCACGAAGGCTTTTGTAATCAGGCAAATGCCAGGAGAGGGAAGCCGCGCCAGTCTGGGCTCCTTCATCGACGTTTATTTATCAACCGATTCTACCATGGCCGGATCGTATGAGGCCGAACCCGACTCATTATGAAATATATTATAATAAGTATCCTCATTTTTTTGACAGCAGACATCTTCGCGCAGGAAATGGTGGTGCCCGCCACATACAATGTGGAGTTGCTGAATTCGAAAACCAGATCGTATGCAACAGGAACGATGAAATCTGATGTGCTGATTGAACTTCCATTTGTAGATGATTTCAGTCGCGATTACTTTCCAGGAAATGAAGAAGAGTATGCGCCGCTCTGGTTGAACAGGAATGCCACGCGCAATACCAGCTGGGCAGTGAATCCCCCCACGGTGGGCGTGGTGAGCCTCGATGGCGGTGATGAAACGGGTTATCCGTACCAATGGGCATTGGGAGCAGGTCCCGCAGATACCCTTACTTCATGCCCCATCAATCTCACCGGAACGGCGGCAGACAATATCGGAATCAGTTTCTACTTTCAACCCCACGGTCTCGCCGTCCAAACGCTGTCACCAACCACCGACTCGCTCATTCTCGAATTTTATGCACCCGATCTCGATCAGTGGTTCTGGGCCTGGTCTACCATCGATCTTTCAAACAGTCAGAATTTTACTTTTGTATATATCCCCATTACATCTTCCAATTTTTTGATGGAAGGTTTTCAGTTTCGCTTCCGGAACATTGCTGAGTTGCAGGGATCCCTCGATCCCTGGCACATCGACTATGTCTGGGTGGATCGCAACGCTTTAAATTCCACGCCGGTGGTGGATGACGTAGCTTTTGTACGTTCAGAGTTCACGCTTCTGCAAAATTATACGGTGATGCCGCTCACGCATTACGAAAACAACCCTGCCACGCACATGCGTCAGGATATCACGTTGAAGTTGCGCAATCTGAACACGGTAAACCGCACCCTTGAAGGAAATAAAGTGCGGGTTTTGCACGAAGGTGTGGTAGTAGCCAGTTTCCAGAATACCAATGACCCGCAAATACCGCAATTGTCGGTTCTTGACTACACCCAACCCATTGCCCAGGCTCCAAACAATCTGGTACTTGATCCGGGTTTGGGTAGTGACGACTTGATCTACGACGTAGAAATTTCTCATGCGGTATCAGATTTTGGCTTCACAACCGGAAACGACACCTTAAAATTTCAGCAGCGCTTCGAAACGCATTACGCCTATGACGATGGAAGCGCCGAA
>JBBSDD010000221.1:0-5423 GCA_038249755.1 Flavobacteriales bacterium
CTGTGATTTTGATCCGGGAATCTACGTGGTGTCTATTGTAGTAAATAATCACCTACGCAGTAAGCCCCTGGTAATCAGCAAATAATAGACAAATGAATGAATTGAATCGTCCGTCACTCGGTATCGGAGCGCGGATCAGTCATCCTACCTTTGGCGTGGGAATAGTCACCGGACTGGATGTTTCTACCATGGAAGTATTTTTTCAGGGAGACGGAGACAGGCAGATTTCCAGATCATTTAAGGGAATCGAAGTTTTAGAAGGAGCCCAGGTTGCTGATCAATCTTTAGACCTGCCCACCATCGAAAAGGCATTGGCCAGGGTATTACAAAATGTATCCGGCATCAGCCAATCCATTGAGCTTGCGCCAAAATGGCTGAAAGGTACACTCGTGCTGAAGCCCGGCAATCCAGACCTTCAGTCCAAAGAATTTCCCATCGATACTTTTTTTCACAAAATCGTTATGGTCCGCGACAGGCTGCGGGTACTCGAACAAAACATTAACAGCAACGAAAAGCTGGAAGACATGGAAAAAGTCCAGCTTCAGCAATATATCAGTCGGATTTACGGATCATTAACAACATTCAATGTTTTATTTACCGATAAGGACGATCATTTCTCGAGCAAGTAATCAAATCCGTGTTGCATAATTTCAGTTTAAATCTTTACCTTCGTTGTCAAAGGAAGTTAAAGAACTCCCGTGCGAGAGCAACAAGTTTGAAAAACTAACAGGATTAAAATTGGAGCTATGCTCGTTTCGGCAAGGGCGGGCCTCAGCCCACTTCGTGGGTGCCTTCACAGGCAGGAGGATTACCGAACTGAAGCGGCAGTTTCATTCATGCAGTTTAGAGTTTTTCTAAACCATGATCTCGCACGGGCTCTTCCATTTCTACGTCAAAAAATCCCATGCACAATCTCACAATACCTTCGACCGATGTGAAAACATTGCCGGTCATGGAGCAATTTTACACCATTCAGGGGGAGGGCCGGTATACCGGACACGCTGCCTATTTCATCCGTCTTGCAGGATGTGATGTGGGTTGCGTGTGGTGCGATGTGAAGGAAAGCTGGAATGCAGACGGTTTCCCACATTTTGAAATCGATCAGTTGGTTGAAAATGCTGCATCCAGCGGAACCGAAATTGTAATCATCACAGGCGGAGAACCTGCCATGCACAATCTCGATGCCCTCACTTCCAAACTTCGTGCTGCCGGACTGCGTACCCATATCGAAACGTCCGGGGCCTATCCGCTCACAGGTGATTGGCACTGGATTTGCCTCTCTCCGAAAAAATTTAAAGCCCCTTTACCGAAAGTGCTCAAACTTGCTGATGAATTGAAAGTTGTGGTTTTTCACAAAAGTGATTTTGAATGGGCTGAAACACATGCCTCTATGGTGGACGAAAGTTGCTCACTTTATCTTCAACCTGAATGGAGCAAGTGTGAGAAAATGCTTCCCCTGATCATCGATTACGTCAAATCGCGACCCAGATGGCGCATTTCGCTTCAAACCCACAAATACATGCGTATTCCTTAAAGCGTAAAATTTATGATGAAGAGTTTGCTCACATACCTGTTTTCCATTTTTCTCATACTGCCTTTGCTGGGTCAAGCCCAGGAGTACACCACCACCAATTCCAAAGCGGAGAAGGCATATGAGGGCGCATTGCTCGCGTACGATCAACGCAACCTGAACCTGTCTCTGAATTTTTTGGGTGAAGCGGTCAACAGAGATCCGAATTTTATTGAAGTATATCTCCTGCGTTTTGAGATTTACACGGAATTGCGCCAGATTGCTGAAGCAGAACAGGCACTGGAAGATGCTATTCGGATCAATCCAGACTTTTTTTCAAATGCCTGGTTTTTCCTGGCGGCTGTTGAAATGAATCAGGGAAAATACGATGAAGCCGAAACGCACTTCGAGCGATTCCTGACTTATCCAAATCCAAATCCGGACATGAAGGACAAAGCGCTTTCCGAGTTGGAAAATTGCGCTTTCGCGAAAAAAGCCATCAAAAATCCGGTAGATTTTGAACCCTTGAATCTTGGGCCAGCCATCAATTCTGCTGCCCCTGAATATTATCCTGCCGTATCAACCGACAACCAAATGTTTATTTTCACGAGGCTCGACAATGATCCCGATGCTTTCAGAGGCAAGAATGAAAATTTTTACGCAAGTAGAAATTTTGATGGTTCCTGGCTGCCAGCCATATCCGTGCGCGACGTCAATACGGTGTTCAACGAAGGCGCTCCGACGCTCTCTGCAGATGGCCGTACCATGGTTTTCACTGCCTGTGAATTGATGGGTGATTATGGAGAAGGTCGCAAAGGGTTTGGTTCGTGTGATTTGTTTATTGCACAGAAAACGGCTGACCGCTGGGGTCAGGCCGTGAATGTAGGCGAATCTGTAAATTCTGCTGCATGGGAGACACAACCGAGCCTCTCTGCCGATGGCAATACGCTTTATTTTGTGCGCGGTCGTCCTACCAAAGAAGGTGTAAAAAATCAGGATATTTATTTTACGGAGCGACGTGGCGGTATCAGTTGGTCGGCTCCAACACCCGTAAGCGAGAAGATCAATACACCAGGAAAAGAAGAATCGGTCATGATACATCCCGATGGTCAAACGCTTTATTTTTCTTCAGATGGGCATGTAGGTATGGGAGGTCTGGATTTATATATGTCACAAAAAGACAGCCTTGGTAGGTGGCAGACTCCCACAAATCTTGGATACCCTATCAATACTTACAAGGATGAAAACAGTCTTCTGGTTTCTGCAGAAGGGGTTGTGGCTTTTTTTGCTTCCAACAGGGAGGGAGGTTACGGTGATTTGGACCTTTACAGCTTCAATTTGTATGAGGATATTCGACCGACAGCGGTGACATATGCCAAGGGCAAGGTTTCCGATTTTGATTCGGGTGAACCTGTCGAAGCTGCATTGAGATTGTACGACATAAACTCGCAGCAAATAGCTGGCATCATGAATAGCGATCAGGTTACAGGAGATTTTCTGATCGCTCTACCTGCCGGAAAAACATATGCGCTCAGCGTTTCCTCAGAAGGTTACCTTTTTCATAGTGAAACATTCGAGCTCAAAACCAACGCATCCAATGAACCGTATGCCCTCGATGTCAGGCTGAAAAAAGTCAAGGAGGGTAGTGGTATCGTCCTAAAGAATTTGTTTTTTGACCTTGATAAGGCTGTATTAAAAGAGCAATCAAGTCCCGAGCTGAAGGAATTGGGTGCTTTTCTGAAAGACAATCCCGATCTCTACATCGAACTTTCGGGGCATACGGACAATCAAGGGACCGCTGAATACAACAAAGCCTTGTCAGAAAGACGGGCGGAGGCCGTGAAAAAGTATCTCATGACGGTCGAAAAGATTGAACCGCGCAGAATTTCCACCCTTGGAGCAGGTGCTAATTCTCCCATTGCATCGAATGAAACGGAAGAAGGCAGGGCCCAAAACAGACGTACTGAATTTAAAATTGTCGCTGCAAACTGATAGTCAGAGATATAAAAGTAAAAATATTACTGAATCCCTTCATTGGTTTCTCCTTAGAAATAATTGTTAAGCGTCTATTCCCTTCTCACTTCTTCTATCCTTTCCAAACCTGCATTGATACGGATATTGTTGTACTTTCACCCGCTGAAAATAGCTGAATGAACGTCACCGAATTTTTTGAAATTTTTGAATCTGAACTTAAACAAAACAAGGCTTTAACCAGCTATCACAGGCTTGTAAATTCTTCTTCGCGCTACCATTTTCGGAAATCGTACATGCAGCAACGCCTCGAATATGTTTCAGAGAAAATTTCTAAAAAAGGAGCTTCCATTTGGGATGTAGGTTGCGGATTCGGAACTTCGGCCATCTTTTTTGCGCTCAATGGTTTCAAAGTCCATGGCAGCACGCTGGAATATTATTATGATGAAATCGAACAGCGCCTGGATTTCTGGAAAGCGTATGGTGACCTCTCTGGTCTTGACTTCAAATATGAAAACATTTTTGACATCAAAATTGAACAGGGAAAATGGGATTACATTCTGGCCCAGGATACCCTACATCATCTCGAACCATTTGGACAAGCCGCGCAAATATTGAAAACCTCATTGAAGGAAGATGGGATGTTGGTGGTGAGTGAAGAGAACGGCAATAACATTTTCAACAATCTGAAAAACTTCAAAAACCGGGGCTTCAAACGGATTACCACGATGTACGATGAAAAGCTTCAAAAATCTGTATTGATCGGAGACGAAAACACCCGTAGTTTAAAAGGCTGGATCAATGAGTTTTCAAAAGCGGGAATGCAGATTCATCCTGACTCTGTGGAGTACATCCGTTATTATTTCCCGCATAAATACGATGGCCAGAATACGCAAGCTTTGATTGCCAAAGAATTTAATCTGAGCAAAAAAGATGGCCCGCGTCGGGAATTTATGTTTTTCGGCTTGAATTTTACCGCCGGAAAGTAATTCATTCCGTTCGGAGACCATTGCTAGCTTGATTTAATTGATTGTTAAGAGATTTTTGAGTTAAACTATCTTTAAATCTGCCAAAATGTTAATTTTGGAAATCACGTAGAAGCATGCTCAAAAGAAGATTTATAGTTGCCTTTTTGTTCTCCACTTTGGTGATGATGGGCCTGAGTTTCATATGGCATGGCGTGATCTTGAATGATCTGATCTACATTCCTTCTCCCCATTATCTTTTTTATTCTCTGGCAATCCTCGCTTATCTTTTCATCGGATTCTGCCTCACTTTTGTTTTTACCTATCTCAGTATGGGAATAGGGATAAAAATGAAAGGATCATTGATGGGTTTGGCACTGGGATTCTTTATCTACTTAATTGCTTTTGTGCTAGGAGTGTCCTTTAAAGGTAGCGGCACAGAGCACGTAGTTGTGGATTTCCTTTGGCAAATGATCGAACAGGGTATAGGAGGCAGTGTGGTAGGAGGAGTTTACGCCCTCGCGCGACGTCGCGATCAGATTTTCAATATCAAATCTTCATAACTCAAGTTTCGCACATCAATTCTCCCTGCCAGCAGCGGACTAGCGCCCTTCGTTGGTGTTAATGCTTCTCCTGGTCGACGGCAAGGGAGCTTTTTTATCAAAATTCTTGAAGGAAAAGGCATGAATTCCGCCAAAAGACCTATCAAAACGCGAAGGATTACTAAGAAAATTCGACCCTGTCGGGATCCGTTGCATGGAGGGATTTAGGACTGAAAAAAATATAAAACCTCCAGTTAAAAGCCCGTTTCCCTTGTTGGTGTAAAAAAATAATGTGCAAAACTTGAGTTATTCATGGTCTTCAATCAGTTGCCAGGAAGCAATTATCTCGAAATGGAGTGGTTGCAATAAGCACTTCCTCCTGATATACTTCCTGCTTTTTTACAAGTGCAGCCTCCGCTACTTGCAAATGCGCAC
>JBBSDD010000222.1:0-5407 GCA_038249755.1 Flavobacteriales bacterium
ACTTAATACCTTGTACTTCTTTCCTCCACACTCCCAATGAAAAATGAAATATATCGTTTATGAAGATATGCTAATCATCCGTATATCGCCGACTTTTCCCGTAAGGGGCACACTCCTCGCACTTGCGTTTACATTTTTGGTTTCGGGCCTCTTGCTTTCGCAAAAAGTTCAAACCTATTCCGACATCGACCGGGTTGTGTTGGGCGCTTCATCGCGCGAAACGCAAACTTCTGAAGCTCTTGCAGATTTTATCGGCAAAAAATTCACCAGTGAATCCGATCGTTCGCGGGCAATCTATGCCTGGATCGTGAATAATATCAAATACGATGTTGCCAACATGTACAATATCACGCCCTATGCCAGCACCACCGACGTGGTGAAGGATGTTTTGCGGCAGCGCAAAGGGGTGTGTATGCACTATGCGGAGCTGTATGCCGAGGTGGCCAACAGACTGGGGATTCTCACACTCGTGGTGCCAGGGTATACCAGACAGAATGATGCGATCAACGAAGTTCCACACGCGTGGTGCGCCACCATGATCGACGGGGCGTGGCAATTGCTCGACCCAACCTGGGGTGCCGGATACCTTCAAAATTCAAAATTTGTCTTCCAGCTCAACGATTATTTTTACAGAACCTCACCTGTAAATCTTGTGAAATCTCATATGCCTTTTGATCCCATGTGGCAAATGCTGCCGCAACCGGTTGATCACGAATCTTTTTTTGCAGGTACCATGCCCGTGGCGGGAAACCAACCGGTGTTTCATTTTGCAGATACACTGCAAGATTATCTCGGAAAATCGCGGACAGAACAGCTGCAGGACGTTGGCCGGCGGATGGTGAAAAGTGGTATCGCCAATCCGCTGATGGCTGAAGCATTGCGGTACAATGAACAGGAACTTGTTTTTATTGCCCAAAAGGGTCACATCAATTTATTTAACGATGCAGTGACATCCTTCAATGCGGCCATTAATGGGATGAATGCGCTGGTAGCGTTCAGGAACCGGCAGTTTACGCCAGTCAAATCCGACAACGACCTGCGGGCGATGGCGGATGCCGTGGCCGATGATTTCCGGAAGGTGCGTATGCAACTTGAAGCCATCCACCCGCACGCTGCCGAATCGGGTCCGCCGGTGAAGGAACTGCAGGGATCGCTTGATGAGGCGGAGGCTACTTTTCAAATGCACGCCACTTTCGTTCAAAAATATCTGGATACGCCAGAGGCAAATAGAAAGGCGCTCTTTCAGCAATCCCGATCTGCAGGTAGCCGATAGTTTTGGATTTTGAAAATCAAGTGAGGCCATTTTCATCCATGTTTTTGACGTAGGATTAAAAAATTCGCCAGGCAAAACCCACCAATTCCATCATCCAGGCCATGCCGACATGGATGATGACACCGCCCCAGATATTTTGGTGTTTGAGGGCGATAACACCCAGAATGTACCCGCCAAAAATGGAACTGATGGCTTCAGTCATTGGCTTGCCGAAATGGATGATGCAATAGGCCATGGCCATAGGCAAAACGGCGTGGGGTCCCAAAACCCGGCACATGCCAATGGCAAAAAAGCCGCGGAAAAGGAATTCTGTAGAAATGAAATCGAATCCGTAAGGAATCTCGTACATCAACACCGCCCACCATTCGGGTATTTTGTTGTATTCGGCAAAGCGGTCGCCATAACTGCGTTGATATCGCGGGTAGAATTCCTGGATGTCTCCAAAGAATCCAGCGATGACGACAATGATGGCCGCAATTCCCAAAATGAGAAAATAAGGCCGGGCGTTGAATCGGCGGATGACAATTCCGTAAAAATGACGGGGCTTGTGGTGCTCAGTGAGTGCGTAGAAAATCAGCAATGGAATGATGACTGTGAAAACGGCTTTCCCTTTTGAGATAACCCGGTAAATAAAATGGATTTCCTGTTCCTCAAATTGTCCGCGCACCAGGGGCCACAGACTCCACGAACGGTCGAAAGCGAGGATTGTAAAACCGGCAAAAAACATCAGCCAAAACCGCGGATTTCGAAACCATGAGCGCTCTTTTTCGCTGAGATAAACGAGCGCACACACAGCCAGGTAGGGCAGGGCATGGAAGAGAAACATGTACAAAAATCGCAATCCGTCATTCGGTTCTTTGTCGATCATGCCGTCCTCCAGATCGAGTGAATAATTGATCCAAAAAAGGGGTATAGATACCGCGACAAATCCCGCCACGAGTTTCCAGGTGAGGTGATTGGACAGATGGTCGTACAGTATTTTAAGGATGATTTTCACCGGAGGCGAAAGTAACCTAAATAGTGTCTGATTCAGTCCGTACGGACTCCCTTCGATCAAAAGTCCAATATCGGCGTTGCACTTCTTTTGTAAACCCGCGGCCGGCAGGCAAAAACCAAAACCTTTTTCTCACCAGGGCGCAAAGGCGCTAAGGAGGGCTGAAGCCCTGTGTGGCGCGACCCCGATTACTCTGGCAGTGGTCGCAGACCCTGCCAGTAGTGCACGGAAGTCCCAGACTAAAAACCAAAAACAAAAAAAAACTTTTCTCGCCGGGGCGCAAAGGCGCTAAGGAAGGCTGAAGCCCTGTATGGCGCGACCCTGGGTACTCTGCAGTGGTCGCTGACCCTGCCAGTCGTGCACGGAACTCCCAGACTAAAAACCAAAAACCAAAAACAAAAAACCTTTTCTCGCCAGGGTGCAAAGGCGCTAAGGAGGGCAGAAGCCCTGTATGGCGCGGCCCCGGGTACTCTGGCAGTGGTCGCAGACCCTGCCAGTCGTGCACGGGCCTCACCCGTCTAAAAACCAAAAACTAAAAACGAAAAACCCTGACTGGCAAGCTAAAACCAAGAACCAATCCCCAAACGCTTTACATTTTAACAAACTTGCCAGTTCCCACCATCACACCTGATCCATTTATCGCAGATACAATGTAAATCCCGACAGGTAATTCTGAAACGTCTAAAATGGTGGTGTTTTCAATTGATCGTTGGATGGCATGTTCCATTAACCGACGACCATCCAATCCATAAATCTCAATTCTTTCGAATGAATCTTGAACCTGAAGCGATAATGTGTGGTTTGTCGGGTTGGGGTGAAGATGTAAGGTATTAAATTCTATATTATTGGTACTCACAAATGGATCACAATACCCGCGACCAGCAGCAAACCAAAGAGGAAAATGGTCCTCCGAACCCCAATCAAAATAGGGCATTTCAACCTCATTTGTCAGCGTCATACTATACATCCCAATCGGAAAATGTGTGTTGAAAAAAAAATCATTATCGATTCTGGGATTGCAAATGGGTCCGGCTACTGTTTCCATGAGAATAGGGGCATAAAACAAAGAAGTATCCCAACTCAGTGTAATGGGATAAACATAATTTGAAGCGTAGATGTAAAAATCGGAAGGGAACTCAATGTTGATGACAACGACTTTGGTCCATTCGTTAGAAGAATATGCCGTATAAACTGAAAAAGTATCTTCGGGAATAGTGAACGGCACAACCCCAAATTGGCCATTTTCGCTTGGGATGAAGGATGTAATATTTTCATCCATACCATACCACACCGTATCTCTTGCACCGGTAGCATCTTCAAATGCCAAATAAAATTTCCATTCGGTAAGAGGATGCTGGGCAAATGAAGGTATACATGCAGACAAGAAATAGCTGAATATCGAAAACAATATTGACTTTTTCATGATTTTAGTTTTCATTTGGAAACAATAAACTTTGACATTAAAATTTCTCCAAAGCTCGTGGTTCCATATATAAGCTATTGGTAAATTCATTTAAACTCACAACCTCGATTGAAACAAAAATTTCGGAAGTGATAGTTGGCTCGTTTGATACACTAAACTCACCACCGTTTGTTGGTGATATCAGATAATCCCCGATAATATTTAACTTACCAGAGGGCAGAAAAATATGAATGATTTGAAAGTTACAATGGCGAAGGTTTTGATTGGTCTGATAAAACTACATTAAAAATTTCCATTACACTTTTTTTAACATATTAAATCTTGGTATCCTAAAAGTTAATTTTGCAGTTGTACCTATTTCCTTCTTATCACTTTTCAAATTGAAATCTGAAGGCTTAGGTCCTGAGAATTCCCCATACCTGTCTATCTCAACCTCCAAAGTGCCAAAAGATTGTTGGTAGTTGGTGAACGGGTCTAAGTACCAAAAGCCAAAAACCTTTTCTCACCCAGGCAAAAAGGCGCAAAGGAGAGCTGAAGCCCTTGTAGGGATGGCCTCACCCGCTAAAACCTAAAACCAATATATAAAGACCAAACACTTTTCCAGAAACGCAAAGGAGGGCTGAAGACTGTAGAGATCAACCCTCGACTCACTCAGCCTCCGGCAGACAGGTACCAAATACTTTTCCTACTTTCCCAACCGCGAATCGCAATAGAACTTCTTTTGGTCAATGATTTTTACCACCCGGAGATAGTCTCCACGTGGGTGGATTTTTTTGCGGAAACGCGACCTTCCATTCACAACTCCACGGTCTGCTTGGCACCCGAAATATATTTATTGCCCAAAAAAATGACAACTGCTGCTGTGCCAAACATGATGAGGCTGTATATGGCGCTGGGTATGGCCATTGTGGAATTTTGCAGAAGCGTGGCCGCCACGAGTATGCCCAGTGTTCCGTTTTGAATGCCGGTTTCGATGGCGAGGGTGATGCTCTGTTTTCTATTTTTCAGGAGAAGCCAACCCGCAAGAAAACCGGTGAGTAGTGAGGCCATATTCAAGGCAAGGGTGATGGGACCGATGAGGATGAAAAATTCCACCACATTGGCGCGTTCCTTGATCAAAGCAGCGAGAATGATGACGGCAAGAAAAACAGCAGAAATGATTCTCACCGGTTTGTCTGCTTTCGCAGAAATATCCGGTCGCCGGTTTTTGATCCACATCCCAATACCCACTGGCAGGACGGTGATTCCGAAAATCTGGATCACTGTTTGACTCCAGGGCAATTGCACCGTGCCAGCCTCCCCAAAATACCCGATGGCAAAATTGACGATGAGTGGAATGCTCAGTACCGTAATGAATGAGGATATGGCAGTGAGGCTAATTGACAGCGCTGTATCGCCTTTTGATAAATGGCAAATCAGATTGGATGTAGCACCGCCCGGACAAGCAGCGATGATCATCACTCCGACCGCGAGTACGCCACCCAAGCCAAAAAAGCTGATCAGTCCAAAACCAATGAGTGGCAGGATTAAAAGCTGGCAAATGAGGCCGATAATCACAGCTTTGGGATAAAGTACAATGCGTTTGAAATCCTGGATGGTGAGTGATAGGCCCATTCCCACCATGATAAAGGCGAGAGCCAGGGGTAAGAACAGGGCGGTGAGGATGCTTTCTTCCATGGAGTTAAAATCTGGGGCGGAAGATAGGGGATTAATCAGC
>JBBSDD010000223.1:0-5382 GCA_038249755.1 Flavobacteriales bacterium
CGACGGTATTGGACTTTTTTCTACCATAATATTTTTCCTTTTTCTTCCGCATATCATTGATAGTCAATTGAATTTATCCATTACCTAAAAATTATTTATTAACCTGTAGCCAGTTCTTCGATCCTTTTGTACATTGTAACTGTCATTCGAGGTGAGACTTCTGATTTATTTCGAATTATATTGGATCAGTTGACCCATTGTCAATCCAAAAACATTGTGATGTGATCAAAGAATTGAGAAGGAAACTATTGGTTGTTGAAGACAATCCAGGTGATGCGGAAATCATTCGTATTCTGGTGCAAGATGAATTTCAACCTGTTGTGGCTGAAACACTACATGAGGCCCGTCAGCTATTGAAAAATAGCGCATTTGATGTGATATTACTCGACATGGGCTTGCCTGACAGTGATGGTTTGGAGACTGTCATACATATCAGAACAACTGCTCCCCAACTGCCCCTGGTCGTTTTCACAGGACTCGATGACAAAGAGACCGGACTTCAGGCCATTCGATGTGGTGCCCAGGACTATATTGTAAAACACGAAGCGATGAAATCGCGGGTACTCAGCAAGATTTTGCAATATGCGATTGAAAGACAGGAATTTGTAACAACTTCGCGAAAACAACTTGACAACATTCGAATCAAAGCCAAATTGTTGGAAAATGTCGCAGATGCAGCGATTGCCGTAGATTTGGAAGGTAAAATAATCTATTGGAATAAAGCGGCCGAAGCATTGTATAAATTCAAAGCGGCCGAAGCCATGGGGCATACCATTGCTTCATTGAATATTTCGACTCCCAACCCAGACTCTTTATTGACAGATTTGGCTGAAAGCCAACCGCTTGATGGCGAAATGGAAATGTGTGATAAGTCAGGCAGACAATTTACCGTATGGATGACCAATTCACCAGTACCTGATGATGCGGGAGGAGTTTTGGCCAATTTATCTATTTGCAGGGACATTTCTTTGGAACGCATAAACAAACGGCTCCTGGAAGCGAGCGAGGAAAAGTTTCGGAAGATTTTTGAATTTTCGCCCGTTGGCTATTCTCTGGGTGAATGTCAATCCGGTATTTATCTGGATGCCAACCAGTCAATGCTCGATCTTATTGGTTATTCCAAAAATGAATTCGTAAAAATGTCATTCCGGGACATTACACCAGCCAAATACAACAAGAAGGATGAATTGGCTGCTTTGGAAATGAAGGAGCACGGTTATTTTGCCCCCTATCAGAAAGAATATATTCGAAAGGATGGAACAATTGTCTCAGTGATTGTCTCCGGATTTAAGTTCACCCATATCGATGGGCAAAACCTGTTTTGGACAATCGTACTCGATGTGTCTGAACTTGAAGCCCGCACCAATGACCTCCGGGAAACGGAAGAGCGTTTTAAAACATACATTGAGGACGCCAGTGACGTGGTGTACACCGCAGAAACCAATGGCAATTTCTCCTGGTTTTCCCCCAATGTTGAACAGTTGACAGGTCATTCTGCAGGTTCACTGATTGGAAAAAATTGCCGGGATTTGGTTCACCATGATGATCAGGCCAACCTGATTGCCGCACTGAGCACTGCCCGTTTGCATATGGGCGAATCCCAAAGTGCTAATTTCCGAACAAGGCAGAAAGACGATACTTTTATATGGACGCAGGCTTCCGTGCTGGTGCGCAAATCAGATAAATCGAAATATGTTATCGGAATCATCCGAAACATCGATAAAGAAAGAAAATCCGAATTGCAGGTATTGGATCAGAATAAGAGACTGAAAGAAATAGCTTTCATTCAATCGCATATATTAAGACGTCCTTTGTCTAATATTCTCGGTGTGCTTTCACTTCGTATATTTACAGAAAATCAATCTGTTGAAGCAGCACGTTTTTATGAGATACTTCAGAGCGAAGCGAATGTCATGGACAAAATAATCCTTGAGATTGTCGAGAAAACCGCTATGATTGAAAAGGATACCAACCTGGAATATGTCACAGAATCTATTGAGAACCTAAAGAATGGAGCGTAAACTAAACATTTGGATTGTCGACGATGATCCAATCTTCCAGATGATTTTTAAAATGATGATTGAGCGGGTCAATGCCCTCATCGCCGTCGGTCAGTTCAAAAACGGTCAGGAAGCCATTGATGCCATAAAAAATATTGGCAAAGATGAAGACCGTATTCCAGATTACATTTTTCTCGATATCAACATGCCCGTAAAAACTGGATGGGACTTTCTAAACGAACTACCTGCCATCGTTGATCCATCATTTATATCCAGGACAAAGGTTTATATTGTCAGCTCGAGCATCAATCCCGAAGATGAGGAAAAAGCACGTACTTACTCACTGACCGAAGATTTCCTCATAAAACCGTTGAGTGAATCTCTTATTGAGTCCATTGCAAAAGCCTGAGGTGCTACACGGGCTCAATCTTTTGGTAACTCGCTATAATGCCTCTGATCAGTGCGGAGCTAAATCCGTGGTGTTCCATTTGATTCAGTCCAGCAATGGTACATCCTTTTGGGGTGGTCACTTTGTCAATTTCACTTTCGGGATGTCCGCCACGTGAAATGAGCAATTGCGCGGCACCCTTCACCGTTTGCTGCACGATAAGTCCGGCTGTTTTGGCGTCAAAGCCTATTTCTATACCACCTTGCACCATCGCCCGGATGAAGCGCATCACATATGCGATTCCGCAGGCACCCATCACTGTGGCGGCTTCCATCAATTCTTCATTGATGAAAATTGCGGTCCCCATCGAACTGAATATCGAGTTCACAATGTCGATTTCCATCGGTCCGGCATGGCTGTGACAAATGCAGGTCAACGACTCTTTTACATCCGCTGCCGTATTGGGCATGGCCCGAAATATGGGTGTGCCTTTCGGCAAAAACGACGCGATGTGGGCAGTCGATACGCCGGTAACGACCGACACCACCACATGACGGGATGCATCTATCCCCGGTGCAATCTCAGTGAGAATGGAATCAATATTATAGGGCTTTACCGCCAAAATAACCATCTCGCAGTTGTCCACAGCGCCCTTATTGTCGCTGTGTACAGAGATCCCACGGGTTGCCAGATCGTGCAAAACGGCTGTATTTCGTCTTGTAACTTCCAGGCGATCAGGTTTGATCGATCCGTCAATCATACCAATGGCCAAAGCCCTTCCCAAATTCCCGCAGCCAATGATGGCCGTGCGATAAACATCCTTGTTCATACTTTTTTTAATATCTGTCGAATGTAAGTTTGCGCTTTATATTTTTCAGTAATTCTTTCTGATTTTTTTACCAGGCCCATTGGAACAGATGATGTTTTATTACCTTCGATCTTCATGGAATCACACCACAAGCCCTCCAAATGGGAAACCCTCGCCAGTTTATTGCAAGGCGGGTTACACACCGACAAAGCTACCAGAATGCTCTATGCCACAGATGCTTCTGTATACAGAAAACTTCCAGCTGCTGTAGCTATTCCCCAATCTGATAGTGATCTCATGGCCCTTGTTGCATTTGCCAGTGAGAACAAGATGCCCCTCATACCGCGCACCGCCGGAACTTCGCTCGCCGGACAATGCGTGGGAGAAGGCCTCGTGGTTGATTTTTCCAGGCATTTTTCAACGATTTTGGAAATTAATCAGGAAGAAGGTTGGGTCAGGGTACAACCAGGCGTAATCCGGGATGAACTCAACCGCCAACTGGCTCCATTGGGCTTGTTTTTTTCTCCCAATACCTCTTCCGCGAACAGGTGTATGATTGGTGGCATGGTGGGCAACAACTCCTGCGGTACGACTTCGATCAAATACGGCACCACGCGCGACAAGGTCCTCGAACTTGAAGTTATTCTTTCAGATGGTTCGGCGGCGGTGCTTGGCGCAAAATCAGCATCGGAAATTCAACATATTTGCAGCTCAGACACCTTTGAATCGGCCATTTACCGTCAGGTAATCGATCAACTCATGCCACCCAAAGTGCAGGCCGAAATCCGGGCACAATTCCCGAAAGCGTCCATTCACAGGCGCAATACCGGCTATGCAGTGGATGTCCTACTCGATCACCAACCATTTTTGCCGAAAGGCGAAGATCTGAACCTGGCCAAGCTCGTCGCTGGTTCTGAAGGCACGCTCTGTCTCATCACTTCTGTGAAAATTCAGGTTGACGTCCTTCCTCCGCCCTTCGAAGCTGTAATTTGTGCGCATTTCGAGAGTCTCGCACAAACCATGAAGGCCACAGTGGTTGCCATGAAATGCGCGCCCTACGCCTGCGAACTCATGGACAAGGCCATCCTCGACTGTACCCTCGGAAATATCGAACAGGCTGAAAACCGATTTTTTATCGAAGGTGATCCGGGTGCCATTCTGGCCATCGAAGTGCGCAGCGATACTCCTGCAGGGCTGGAGGTGGAAATTTCAAATTTAATTTCCAATTTGCAATCAGCCGGATTGGGATACAGTTTTCCGGTGGTACGCCCACCGGATTCGTCCAGGGTTTGGACCTTGCGCGCCGCAGGTCTCGGCGTATTGAGCAATATGCCTGGCCCCGCCAAGCCCATTGCTTTCGTGGAGGATACAGCGGTGGATGTGAATGATTTGCCCGCCTACATCGAATCTTTTGAATCGCTGATGACCGACTTTGGCCAACGCGCAGTGTATTTTGCCCACGCCGGTGCCGGAGAACTGCACATCCGTCCGGTGCTCAACCTGAAAACACAGGATGGACAGGACCAGTTTCACCGCATTGGTGAGGCTTCGGCCCGATTGGTCAAAAAATTTAATGGATCGCTGAGTGGCGAACACGGCGACGGCCGGGTGCGCGCAGAGTTTATTCCCATCATGATCGGGGAGGAGAATTACGACCTGCTCAAACGCATCAAACGCATCTGGGATCCGAACGGCATTTTCAATCCCGGAAAAATTACGGACGCTCCCTCCATGAAAGCCGACCTCCGCTACAAAGCCGGACAGGAAGCTTTAAAAATGCCCACATTTCTGGATTTCACTGCACAAGTGGATATCCTTCAGGCGGCAGAGGCCTGCAATGGTTCGGGCGATTGCAGGAAACTGCACACCACGGGAGCCACCATGTGCCCGAGCTATCAGGCCACACGCAACGAGAAAGACAGCACCCGTGCCAGAGCCAATACCTTTCGGGAAATTCTCACCAATCCGGCCAATCCGGCTTATCCGCTCGACAGTGCCGAACTGCACGATGTGCTTGATCTGTGTCTGAGTTGCAAAGCCTGCAAACGCGAATGCCCGAGCAGTGTGGATATGGCGATGCTCAAAGCGGAAGCCACTTACCAATACAACCGCCGTCACGGCATGACCCAGGGTGCCAGGTTTTTTGGGAATTTTCATAAACATGCCGCCATTGCGGGTAGAATTCC
>JBBSDD010000224.1:0-5350 GCA_038249755.1 Flavobacteriales bacterium
AGTGGCTGTAGGCCAAAAGTCGCGCGGGGTACGTCCGTCACATCGCCGGGACTTCTCCATCTTTCGAGCACGGCCGCACTTTGGTTTTTGGGACTGTTCATCCCTTCAGTCTCCATTCTTGTAGCATTGTAAATGTCGTTGCCCTGGGAGCCCTGGATGAAGATGCTCAGGCTGAAATTTTTGTATGTAAAATTATTGGTCACCCCATAAATAAAGTCCGGGTTGGAATTTCCGATTACACGGCGGTCATCAGCCACCGGCTCGAAAGTAGCCTCGCCATTTCGGTCTATGTAGTACATATCGCCAGATTCGGGATCGACCCCTCCGGCCACGTATCCGTAAAAAATGCCCAATGGATCCCCTTCCCTCGCCAGACTGATATCGGCCCCGGCAATAGTACCTCCAGGAATTTCGTCGCCGACTATATTGATTACCTCATTCCTGTTGATGGTGAGATTTGCATTGGTAGTCCATTGGAAAGCCTTCCGGTCATAATTTACGGTATTCACCATAAATTCAAGTCCCTTATTTTGAATTTCCCCAAGGTTCTGCACGCCGCTGCTAAATCCCGTAGACAGCGGAAGTGGTGCATTGAGCAATAAATCGTTGGTGTTTTTGACGTAAGCATCAATCGATACATAAACCCGTCCGCGCAATATACCGATATCGATGCCGACATTGATCTGCTCAGACTCCTCCCATTTCAAATCTCTGTTTTCAATCGACGCCGGGAACGTTCCGGGTTGGGCCACTCCACCGATGGGGTAATTGGCTCCAGTCCCGATCCTGCCGAGATAAGCGTAGTTGCCGATCTGGTCATTGCCAACCACGCCCCAACCTGCCCGCAGTTTCATATCCGAAAGAAACTGAATCCCGCTCATAAAGTCTTCCTGAGAGATTCTCCAACCTGCAGAAAAAGAAGGAAAATATCCCCACTTGTTGTTGGGCCCGAAAGCGCTGGATCCGTCTGCGCGAAAATTTGCCGTAAGGAGATACTTACCCTCATAGTCATAATTCACCCGACCTATGAATGATGCGTTTGCTTTTTCTGCTTTGTCAGCTGTCGCGGATAGGATCTCCGAACCTGCGTTGGGGGTAATTATTCCCGAGCTGGCAAAATTTCTTGTTTCCAGGAAACTGTTCTCAAATCTGAATTGCTGTGCAACGAACCCGCCAAGGAATGTCAACTTGTGCTTACCGAATGTTTTATCGTAAGTCACCGTCTGGTCAAAAATAAAATAGTTGGTCAAATTGGTCGCGAACGAGGCACGTCCTACCTGCGATCTACCGAAGGTTGTGAGGAATGGATCGAGAAAACTATTGTTAGAGGCACTGGAATAGTCGATTCCAAAGTTACTGCGCACTTTCAGCCCCTCCATTATGGTCGCTTCGAGAAAAGCATTTCCCAGCAATCGTTGATTTTTAAAACTCCGTAAAGTTCCGTCTGTTGATGCGAATGGATTCTCCCAGTTTTGGAATGGATTGCTGGTGTACAAACCGATGGAATCATTGAAAATGGGAATATTGGGCGGTGTCGTCAATACGCCAAGAATGACTCCTCCCTGATTCACAGCGGCATTGTCGGGCACATCCACGTCGCGGTAATCGGTATAAGTGATGTTCGTTCCGGTTTTCAACCAGGATTTAAGCTCCTGCTCGAGGTTAATCTTGGCACTGTACCGCTCCATTTCGGAGCTCCGTACAGCACCATTTTGCTGCACATATCCGCCAGAGATGTAGTAATTCGTTTTGTCGTTTTTACCGGATACGGAGAGTTGATAATTCTGAGAGGCCCCCCGTTCAAAGATCTCGTTTTGCCAATCGGTCGAAGCATTGTAGCGAGACCAGTCCGTGTTGAAGCCCAACTCCGTCATCAAATCCCGGTATTGTTCCGGATTCAACACAGGCAGCGTTTTCCAGACTTCAGAAAAGCCGTAATAGGTGGAAAAATTGAATTGGGGAGTCGTCGTCGTACCACGCTTTGTGGTGATCAATACCACACCATTCGCTCCCTGCGCGCCATAGATCGCGGCAGATGAAGCATCTTTTAATATCGAGATGCTCTCGATATCTGCCGGATTGAGCGATCGTGTATCCGTGGTCGGCACTCCGTCGATGACATATAGTGGTTCGCTACCGGCGCTGAAAGAATTGGTACCCCGGATGCGAATATTCAATCCCGCATTGGGCTTCCCGGAACTGTTTAGTACTTGAACACCGGCCGCTTTTCCCTGTATCAACGAGCTCATCTGGGTGTTGGGTCTATTCTCAAACTCTACTGCACCCACTATAGAAACCGCACCCGTAATGTCTTTCTTCTTTTGTGAACCGTATCCAATCACAACCGCCTCGTTCAAAATCTTCACATCCTGCTCCAATTCTATTGCAAGATTGGTATTGGCACCCAAAACAATTTTCTGCGTCAGATAACTGACATAAGAAATCTCGAGGGTATCGCCTACACTGCCCTGAATACTGAAATTTCCATCTAAATCCGTAGAAACACCGGCAAGCGATGACCTTATAAAGACACTTGCGCCGGGAACGGGTGTACCCGTTTCGGTATCAAAAACTTTTCCGGAATACGTGGTCTGGGCCATGGCAGCAACGCCGTGAACAATGACTAAGAGCAAGAAGCAAAGTTTCTTCATTTAATTGGTTTAGTGTGGATGATCGGCTTTTCACAATTTCAAACGATCAATTGCTGTCAATTGTACACCTTTCGAATTGTATACTAAAACTAAAGATTCCATTTTGTTGTGATTTAACTTTACATACACTTCCATTACTTCAAAAAGTATTTCACTACGTCAACACCACGCAATCTATCTCAATAAGCTAATTTACAAGCGTAACGTATCAACTTTTTAGAATGGAGAATCCTTATATTTGTTGACGGGATATCACTTTGAGAAGAGCTCATCGTTCGTCTTATATAACATTAACTTTATTTTAATATTCGATCCAACAAATTTGATGGAAGGCATGCCCAGAGTTGAAAGCAAGATGATGTTGAAAGTACGCAAAAGAAGTCTTGAAATGCTGAGATCGTTGTTTGGTCCCTGTTATTTCTCTTTCCTCTTTTTTCTTAGTCCTTTGAGCATTTCAGTCGCGCTTTCACAAGCCCCATCCCCCACAGGCCTTACAACGATCAGCGGAAAACCCAATGTGGCTGACTATACCCGAACCGATTTTAATGCCGATCCCCAATTCTGGACTGCATGTGAGGATAAGGACGGCATGCTTTTTTTTGGCAACAACGATGGCGCGCTGGTTTTCGACGGTCAGCACTGGCAAATGGTAGAACTCCCCAACCGCTCTTCTGTCAGAAGCCTGATTTATCACCAGGGCCGGGTGTATGCAGGAGGCTACAACGAAATCGGCCTGATCGTGCGCGATAACGAAGGAAGATACCATTACCAATCGCTCATCGACAGTTTAAATCTGGGCAACACGCATCTCGAAATGGCCTGGCAGGTGGAGTCTATCAGCAACTACGTCATTTTCAGATTTGCCGACAGGCTGCTCATTGTAAACGGTGCCAACTCAGTGACCGTTCCCTCCAAAACCGGCTTGCTGTATGGCTATGCATGTCGGGATCGGTACTTCGTTCAAGATGCCAATTTGAATTTATTGGAACTCGATCTGCAATCTTACCAACTCCTTCCCTTTATCTCAAAAGCGCAACTCGGCAACAACGAAATTGTAGAATTGATGCCAATGGGAGAAAAAGAAGGGTTGGTCGGCGTGGCCAGGAATGGCGATCTTCTCAAAATCAACTTAGATCGAAAAGTTGCCGAACAGGTTCAAAATGTATTTGACACTTCCCCGACCGACCAAATTCTTTGCGCTTCAACGGACCACAAGGGAACGTACTTCTTAGGCACCCTTACCGGAAAACTCCTCACCGCAAGACACCAAAACAAAGATGGAAAATTCACCTGGAAATCCGAACTGAGTGAAGAGAAAAGCATTCTCAACATTTTCAATGACCGCAAAGGAAACCCATGGCTGCTATTGAACAACGGACTTGACTACATCGATCTGAAAAGCAGGATGGCTGTGCTGTTCGATCAGGCTTCTGTATACGATGTGCAGGAAGCCGAAAATACCATCTACATCGCCACAAATCAGGGAGTTTTTTACGCGAACACCAACGAAATCAGCGATGTAAAATTTCAAAAAATACAAGGCCTGGAAGGCCAGACATGGACACTTTCTAAAATTGGCGACGCGGTGATCGCCAGCCACGACAAAGGCCTTTTCGAATTGAGTGGGCGTAAATTTACGCGGATCGGCACCGTGAATGGCGTCTGGAAAATATTGCCTTATCCCGAGAGGGAAAATACCTGGTTGGTGTGCACATATCACGGTATTTATCTGCTTGTCGCCAAAAATGGAAAAATGGAAATATCCGATAAGATTCAGGGATTTGATGAATCCCCACGTGACATTTTGGCGGCAAAAAAGCCGAACACCTTTTGGATATGCCATGGATATATTGGGGTATTTCGACTTAGCCTGAGTTCCGACCTGAAGAATGTCGTTTCTCTTGAACATTTCACAAATAAAAATGGATTGCCTTCGCAATTCAACGTCAATGTGTTCCGGTGGCAGGACGACATTGTTTTCACCACCAATCAGGGCGTATATGCATTTGATGAAAAATCAAATTCATTCAAACCGTACGCTGCACTAAACAACATTTTGGGGACCGATGTCAACCACCGGAAATTGCTGGAAGCATACGGAAATACGTGGTTTTTCAATGACGATGAACTCGGATATTTCGAAACCGGCAAATCGAATCCTGAGTTGCACAGAGCTTTATTTGAACAGACCAAGGGTACATTCAACCGTGGGATGGAGTGCATACTACCGCTGAATTTGAACGAGGTGGCTGTGGGAACGAACGCGGGCCTGTATCGATTCAGGCTGGATAAGATCGAAAGCGACGCAGTACCGAAAACACTTTTGACAGCAGCTACTTATCACATTGCGGGCAGCGACACACCCCGATTCTTATCGCTGGAAAGTGGGTCCATCAATCTGCCCGCGAGCACCATGGGGCTGCATTTCAATTTTGCCGCTCCGGAACTTAACAAGACCATCGAACAATTATTCAGCACCCGCCTCGAAGGCCGGGATGATTCCTGGTCGGCCTGGCAGCCCAAAAATGCGCAGGAGTTCACGCAACTCCCACCTGGTCAGTATACTTTCCACGTAAAAGGGCGGAGCATCACCGGAGAAGAAACGTCACCCGCCAGTTTCTCATTTTCAGTGCTCCCATTCTGGTACCAAACCAATTGGGCTCTCACGATTTTTATATTGATCGGTCTGGGAGTTTTAT
>JBBSDD010000225.1:0-5346 GCA_038249755.1 Flavobacteriales bacterium
GGTTTCACATGTCCCCCCGCCCCCGGGGCTGGTCCCGCCGGGGGCTCGGGGGGGGCCTGGTGGATCATCATTTGGCCCCCCCCCCCCACCTTGTGGGCCTCCCCCGGCCGCAAAAAAATTCACCAAAAAAAGGCCCACCAGCGAACCAGCCAAGACAAATGCCAGGAGACTGAGATCATATTGAAACGAGATATAAAACCAAACTCCGAAAAAACTGGATGTAATGATTCCGATTCCAGCCGCCAGACCATCGCTCCCGTCAATGAGATTGAACGAATTGACCACCACCACGTAGGTGAAAATGGAAAGCATCACGCTGGCGTAATATGGAATTTCGGTGATTCCAAAAACGCCTTGCATACCTGTAATACGGATGTCTGCCATCAATACCAAAATGAAACCTACAATGATGTGCCCAATCAACTTTTTGGTAGGTGCCACGCCGATGATGTCATCTTTCACTCCAATAAAAAAGATCAGGATGGCTGCTGCGATAAGAAATTTAAACTCCTTAACAGATTCAGCAAATTCAGCGGGGCTTCCGAAGTATGCCATATTGTCCCAGGGAAACCACAGCGCGTATGCGAAGATGCTAGCCGCAAAAATAATGATGCCACCAATGGTCGGCACACTCACCCGGTGATGCTTTCGACCTCCGCTGGGCTCATCCACGAGGTGTTTCATCTTGGCTACCTTGATCAGAGAAGGCGTGGCCAGGAGCACGACAAAAAAGGATGTGATAAATCCGAGGATAATTTCTTTCAAGTGTTTATAATTGATGATCCATCAAAAATTCCTGTACGAATTGTGTAGGTAAGTGCGAAGACCAAGGTACCAAAATTGGTTCTGTAAATTATCTCCCAAATACTGTTCGTTTCGATCCGTAAAACCTCCGTAAACCTGCATATTGGTGGATGGATTAAAAATATATGCCAGCTGTAAATCAATGAACTGAACTTGCGTTTCTGCTCCCCGGACAGATTGATTTGCCGATGTTAGCAAAGGATCTCTTCCAGTGCGATTTAATCTGGCTGTCATAAATTCTCCCCTTGCGTAAATTCTTTTGTGCAAATAAGTGACTGTGCCAATCCACTCCTTAAACCCCGCTCCGAGCGGATGAGCCATTGGCTGATTGTTGTGGCTGTATCCCTGAAGTGAATTTTCCGAAATATAAGCGAAAGGCGCTGCCTCATTGTACTCCAATCCAAAATCAATCCGGTTCAGAAAGCGATAATACTTCGCTCCCAACTGATAACCATCCGTTAAAGGTTCATTTCCATCGCGCATGTACTGCGCGTAAAATCGAAGTTTTTCCAAAAGCTGCCAAGCAAAATTCACGCCCACCATGGCGTTGTTGTCGCTGTCGGACAAACCAAGTACCCCCGTATTGACAAATATGAGGGGGTTGAGCGCATTGGGATTGAAGGGCTGAGTGCCTTCCACCACGTCGTAAGATTTCCACATCACTGATTCGAAAAACCCGATTTCAACAGAAGGTATTGGCTTGTAGCTCAAATAATTCCAGGACATATACTTCCGCTGAAAGAGCGATTCCGGCGCATCGCCCTGCGGAAGTCTTCTCAGATTCTGATGCAATCCGATGCTGTACTGATACTGAACCTTTCCTTCCCAGAGTTGAATGATATATTTTGCGAAAGGATAATTAAAAGCATTGTCGGACAACAGCAAAGACCGGTGACCATGACCCACAAATTGTTTGAAATGCCCGGCTTGAAAACTGAGCCATTTGGTGGGACTGATTCCTACGAATCCATTGGCCATGTTGTAATCAAAAGCATCTTCTGCAAAGGGCTTCACCCGACCATTGCCCGGAATAACGCCAAGAGAATCTACAAACCGATCAACGTAGCCCGGGACGCGTGCCTGGGTTTCCTGAAAATCAGTGTAGATATAAACAACGTTGCCAACTTTAGCAGAAATGGCAAAACCACGGGTATTGGTATAAAGATTCTGTCGGTTTTGCAAAGTACTTATTTGATTGACAACTTCATTCCCGTAGGTAAAATCGAAAATCGGATCAATTTCCAATATCAGACCAGGTCTTTCGAATTCGATAAGGTGTTCAGAAAAAAGTTTGGCGGTGACTTTGTAATAATATGCAGTGGTATCAGGTCCCAAACCAACCACATCAGAGAGATCGGCATAAGAGGTTAGGGCTGGAAAAGCGCCGTAATGCAGCCGCGGTTGCAACTGTACGCCCGCCCGCTCCATGCGCATCCGCGAAATATTGTTCATGGGAAGCGCAAATTGTTGAGCCGAAAGAATCACCGGCGCCAGTAACAGCGCGATGACAAGCCAATAGCTTGCGCGAATGTTATCGCTCAATACCGCTATTCTGCTCAATATAAATTTGATAAACGCTACGAATACCTGCTTCCAGGTCGATTTGATGTTTCCAACCCAAGGCGTGGATGCGCGATACATCCAATAATTTTCGCGGAGTTCCGTCCGGTTTTGAGCGATCAAAATGCAATTTTCCTTCAAATCCAACGATTTCCTTCACGAGCAGCGCCAAATCACTGATGGAAATTTCGCTTCCGGTTCCGACATTCAGGAAAGGCTTTTGATCGTAATTTTCCATCAAATACAGGCAGGCTTCCGCCAAATCGTCGACATGTAGAAACTCGCGCAGGGGCTCACCAGAACCCCAAACCACAACCTCATCCTGCTGATTTACCTTGGCCTCGTGAAATTTTCTGATCAGGGCCGGCAAAACATGAGAGTTGTTCAGATCGTAATTGTCGTTCGGTCCGTACAGGTTGGTCGGCATGGCCGAAATAAAATTACATCCGTACTGATCGCGGTAAGCTTCGCACAATTTGATCCCCGCGATTTTGGCTATGGCATAGGGTTCGTTGGTCGGCTCGAGCAAACCCGTAAGCAGGGCATTTTCATTCAATGGCTGCGGAGCAAGTCGCGGGTAAATGCAGGATGACCCCAGAAAAAATAGTTTTTCAACGGCCTCAAGGTAAGCAGCGTGAATGATATTTGCCTCGATAAGCAGGTTGTCATACAGAAAATCGGCTCTGTAGGTATTGTTGGCCTGAATGCCTCCCACTTTGGCGGCTGCCAGAAATACATATTTCGGTTTCGCTTCCGCAAAAAAGGCTTCAACCTCCGCCTGTCTTCGCAAATCGAGATCATCTGATCCGCGCAAAATGAGGTTGAAAAAACCCGCTTTCTGTAGGGTTCTGACAAGGGCACTGCCCACCATTCCGTTGTGACCTGCTACGTAAATTTTGTCTTGCTTTTCCAAAATTATTCGTTGTAATTCATCACTTTGTGCCCACCGTCCATCAAATATTTATCGCGGCGGAATAGTGCAATATCGGCGTTGACCATTTCGGAAATCAATTCGTCGAGAGTTCTGCTGTGTTTCCATCCCAGTTCCCTGAATGCCTTGGATGGATCTCCGACCAGCAGATCAACTTCTGTAAGACGGTAATATTTGGGGTCAATTTCCACCAGGATTTTGCCAGTCTTTGCATCGGCACCTTTTTCATCCACGCCCGATCCAGACCAGGTTACTGTGATTCCCGCCACTTCGAAAGCTTTTTCGAGAAAATAACGAACGGTATGTGTTTTTCCTGTCGCCAAAACATAGTCATCCGGTTTTTCTTGTTGCAACATCAACCACATACCCTGCACAAATTCGCGGGCGTGGCCCCAGTCGCGCTGGGCATCGAGGTTGCCCATAAAGAGTTTTTCCTGGAGTCCGAGCTTGATTCTGGCTGCGGCCCGGGTTATTTTTCGGGTGACGAAAGTTTCACCACGCATCGGACTTTCATGGTTGAAAAGGATGCCATTGCACGCAAAAAGGCCATAAGCCTCACGGTAATTTTTGGTGATCCAAAAAGCGTACAATTTGGCAACACCATAGGGACTGCGCGGGTAAAACGGTGTGGTTTCAGATTGCGGAATCTCCTGAACCTTGCCGTACAATTCACTCGTGGAAGCCTGATAAATCTTCGTCTTTTTTTCCAATTTTAAAATCCGGATGGCTTCCAAAATCCGCAGTGTTCCCATCGCATCTACATTGGCCGTGTACTCCGGGGTTTCGAAAGATACGTGCACGTGCGACATGGCCGCGAGGTTATATATTTCGTCGGGTTGCACCTCCTGGATGATGCGTATCATGTTGGTAGCATCGGTCAGATCACCGTAATGCAGAAAAAACTGAACATTTTTTTCGTGCTGATCCTGGTAGAGGTGATCAATGCGATCGGTATTGAAAAGCGAACTCCGCCGCTTGATGCCGTGCACGATGTAACCCTTTGAAAGCAGGAGTTCGGAAAGGTAAGCCCCGTCTTGTCCGGTGACGCCGGTAATGAGTGCTACTTTGGGGGCCATACGCTTTTTTTTTGCAAAAGTAAAAGAATCAAACGGCTAGCCGAAGCCTTTTGACTTAATATCCCGATGAGCTCCCGGAGATCACTTCGATGGGATGCCAGGTGGTTTTAATCTCCTGCAAATCCATGATATATTCGGGGCCCGTTTCATCTGTTTTTTCACTTTCGTAAAAATGCGTCCGCTTCACATTTTCAGCGGCTACTTTTACGAGATTCACCTGATCTGCTGTGGAAATATCCCAGGCGATCAAGGCATTGACATCCATATGAGATGCAAAATGCGACTGCAGCTCAGCGCGTTTTCCGGTAAGGATATTTATAATTCCGGCTGGCACATCAGAAGTGGCAAGCACCTCAGCGAATGATACCGAGCAAAGCGGATAGGTTTCTGAAGCAAGCGCCACCACGGTGTTGCCGCCACAAATAGCCGGTATCACTGCCTGTACCATGCCGAGCAAGGCAGATTTATTATTTGCCAAAGCAGCCACAACACCCGTTGGTTCGGGTACTGAAAAATTAAAATGACTGGAGGCAACGGGATTCACTGCGCTGAAAACCTGAATATACTTGTCGCACCAACCCGCGTAGTACAAGAGAAGATCGACTGATTGGTCAAATTCTTTGCCCGCCTGCTGAGTAGTATAGCCCATTTGCACCATTTCAGACACAAAAAGCGCTTCTTTTTGCTGTAGCATCTCTGCGATGCGGTATACGATTTGGGATTTGTTGTAGGCGTTTCTGTATTGACAGCTTTGCTGTGCAGATCGGGCAGCTACCACCGCATATCGGAAATCTTTTCTCGACGAAAGACAAACATTGGCAAGGAATTCACCCCGGGCATCTTTAAGTTCTGTGTATCGACCGCTTTCTGTGCGCGGAAAGGCCCCATTGATAAAAATCTTGTACGTTTTATTCACAGAAATATCGATTCTTTCCTGTTGAGATTTTGGTTGGGTTGTCGCTTTTTTCACTGCCA
>JBBSDD010000226.1:0-5329 GCA_038249755.1 Flavobacteriales bacterium
CTCCTGCGGCGGTATGGAGTAGAACGCCTGTAATCAGAAAGCTGGAAGATTCATCCTGGGCTGAAAGACTCAATGGATTCGACGTGAAAATGATCACGATCAGAATGACATTGAAAAAAGAATGTAATGCGTTGTGAGAATTATTCATCTGCTTTATTTATTAATCTTCGGAGTCGCAGTGGTAGTAACGCTCAATTTTTCGTTCGGGCTTTTTGGTTTCTTCCCCACCGCTTTTGGCCTTTTCCATGAGATTGAAAATCCGCGCCCGCTCTGCGCTGTCCCGGTTCATCAGGGCCTCACTTTTGGCTCTGTCAAAATATCTGCATCCATCTACAAAAGTGACCTCCGCTTTGCTGTATACCGAAAGCGGGTGTCCTGACCATACCACAATATCCGCGTGTTTGCCGGGTTTCAAACTCCCGACGTATTCATCCACATGAAGCATTGTGGCGGGATTCAGGGTCACCATTTTAAGGGCATCACTTTCGCTCATTCCAGCGTACTTGATACTTTTGGCCGCTTCCTGATTGAGTCTCCGGCCCATTTCACCATCATCTGAATTGATTCCTGTAAGCACGCCCATTTCGTGCATCACGGCCGCATTGTGCGGAATGGCATCCTTTACCTCATATTTGTAAGCCCACCAGTCGCTGAAGGTCGAACCTGCAGCACCGTGTTCTTTCATTTTATCAGCGAGTTTGTATCCTTCCAGAATGTGGGTAAACGTATTGATACGAAAACCCATGCTGTCAGCCACGTGCATGAGCATGTCAATTTCGCTTTGTACATAGGCGTGGCAGGTGATGTGGCGCTGGCCTTCCAGTATTTCCAGCAGGGCTTCCATTTCCAAATCCCTGCGAAAGCTGCTCTCTTCCGTTTTTTTTAAGCGTGATGAAGCTTTCTCTGAGGGTGAGCTGATTTTTTTCAACTCGCCATATTCTTTGGCGCGGTAGAAATAATCGTAATAAAATTGTTCAACTCCCATGCGGGTTTGTGGATACCTGCTGCGATAAAGATCCCCCCAATTGGTTTGTTTCACATTTTCACCCAGCGCAAATTTGATAAATCCCGGCGCTTCCGCAAAAAGCATTTGATCCATTGGCCGGCCCCAGCGCAGCTTGATAATGGCAGATTGGCCACCAATGGGATTGGCCGATCCGTGCAACAATTGTGAGGTGGTAACGCCTCCTGAGAGTTGTCGGTAGATGTTAATGTCTTCCGGATTCAGGGCATCGCTGATGCGCACCTCGGCTGTGCTGGCCTGGGTGCCCTCATTCACCCCGCGTGTAATGGCAATATGGCTGTGCTCGTCGATGATGCCGGCAGTGATGTGCTTTCCTTTGCCATCTAGACGTTTCATGTTTTCAATATCTCTCTTGCGCAAATGGTCTTCGGCTTTGATCGATTTTCCGACAGCGAGAATTTTACCCTCGCTTATCAGAATGGAGCCGTTTTCTATTGTGCCATCCAATTCATTGGTCCAGATAGTCGCATTGTAGATCAGCAGTGTTTCCGCCTCTGGCAGGGAGTCAAATCCATACGCCACCATCGGGAAGCGCAGGGCCGGGGCAACCGGCGGAATGCTATCCGGTTTGTTTTTGGACTCTTTTCCTGGTTGAGGTTGTTTTTTGTTGACTTTGCGGATGGCACTCCAGGTGATCAGGTTTCCATCCGGGTCTGTTCCCATCCCATCCCAGATGCGGTTTTGACTTTCGCTCGTGCCATTTAGGCGGACGTATCCGTTGCTATCCGGGCTTGCAAATGACAAAGTTATCTCATGTCCCTGCAACCTGATTTCCGCTTTGGTTTTAAGGGTGTCATTTTCTATGATCGTCGAAATTTCACCTTTGAATTTTTGATCGGTTCCGGTCACCTGAAGCGAGTGATACGTGTCATTTACATTCAGATCGTACGAACCGGTGAGATCAATGGCGAGGATGTCGGAGATGGTATATTCCACACCTTGTATCCAATGGCTCGCGATCTTTGCCTCCGGATTTTTAAAAACATCTTCTTTCGATATAAAAAAATTGGCGAGTAAGCCTTTTTCCAATTGCCCTGTCACATCCGATACGCCCAAAATTCGGGCAGGTGTGGTCGTAAGGGCCGCAAAAGCAGAGTCGCGGTGCAAGCCGGCTGCGATGGCTTTTTGGAGCGCTTTGAAAAAATCCGAACCTTTTTCTACCCCGTCTCCCGAGAGCATCAGGGGAATTTTTGACTGCTGAATAAAATATGGATTAAATGGCGCACGTTCCCAATGCATCAGGTCGTCTTGCGAAATATACCTGTTCATATCCGGATCGCTCACGTCAAAGGGTTTCGGAAAATCGAGCGGGGTGATGATGGCACTCACAGTCCTGTCTGTGATGGGCAAAACCTGATAGGCATCTCCTTTTCCTTTGATGATGAAGGGCAGGTTAAATTCTTTGGCGAGCGCCTCAATACGCAAAATGTCGTATTTATCTGATGCCTCAAATATGAGGGGAAGACTCCTCTGTCCGATAAGCGCTTCCAGACTGATATTTGATTCCGTGTTGGGCGCATTTTCAAACCATGCGGCATCGTAAAATGCCTGGCGCAACAAAGCAATTGATCCCATCAAACTCGATGGATAATCCTGGCTTGATTTTCCTTTTGAGAACGAAAAGTGGGCTGCCGCTTCCGCGCGAATCACCTGTTCATTGGCATTGCCTCCGCCAAGGCCCACGAGGGCCGAAGTGCCACGGGCTATTCCATTCTGCTGGTGTACGAGGGCAATACCAAAACCTTTTTCTCTCAGGCTTTTCGCCAAATCCGAATCTGGTTTGAACAGTGCTGAAGCCCGCATTTCAGGATGGATAGCCTCATTCCAGTACGTCGCCCTGTCTTCCAAGCGGTCATTCGAAGGTCCAGGGATGGTTTTTTCTTTTTTCGCGGGGGAAATTCCGTATTCACTTGAAAGTTCGATGAAAGAAGGATAAATATGATATCCAGTCAACGCTATCGTTTGTGTATTTTCCGAAAGGCTATAGGACGAAACTGGGCCGCAGTGTACGATCTTGTCTTTGAAAATGATCAGATCTGTTACAATAGTTTTTCCAGGTGCCTGATGGATGGTGGCTCCTTTAAACAGCGTGTAAACGGATGATTTGGTTTTTATTCCGTCTTCCGGAAAAGTGGTCTGACTGTAGGATGAGACATATATGGCAAATAAACAAATCAACGAAAGGGTAAACTTCATGACCGCAAAAGAAACGAAAAGTATTGAATGCTGGCGCTGGAAAATAGCCTCGGTTGGAATGCTATGTTAACGAGAAATGAACAGTCTGTTTGCTGTCTCAAATCAAATGTGCAACTTGACATACCCTTTCCCGTAAAGGATATCTTCCTTAGACAGACTCGTCCTATGAAAGTTTATAAAATCGTGCTCCTAATCCTGATTGGATTGACCACATTTTCCGCTTGCAAAAAAGAAGAGATCGATATTCGCCATATCAATTATGGGCTACAACCGGAATTCGGCGTGCCGATCGCCCGGGCTACTCTCTCCGCGCAAAGGGTCATTGACAATTTTGATTCAGAAGGCCTGATCCAAACGGGTGAAAATGGATTGCTCACACTGGTATACCGTGACACATTCGAAACAATTACTGCGGGCGATGTTCTAAAACTCCCCAATCAGAATTTTGATACCAGTATAGATTTGAGCTCGTTACAAATCGCCAACCTGCTTGGTCAGGGCAGCGTAACCATTTCTGGTAACGAAATCTTTTCCCTGATATCTGACGAAGGCGACAAACTTGATTCCATTCGGTTTGAATCGGGCATTTTTCGCCTGGTAGTTCAATCAGAAGGCAATTTTCCAATAAGCGGAAAATTAGAATTGCGATCTGCGGATAATGCTACGGTCTTTTTTGCAGTAGAATTTCAAGACAATACAGCGCCCGTTTACATCGAGAATATAAAGTCGTTTGAAAATGTCCTGATCGAATTGCTCAACGACGGCGATACGGAAAATGGTATTCGTGTCGCATATGAGCTCATTTTCAGCAATGAAGGGAATTTTAACCCGCAAACAGTCGATATTTCATTCGAACTGACTGACTTTTCCATCCGATCAGCCGGTGGATATATTGTTCCGAGGACGATCCCGGTGGAAAATGATGGTATCAATATTTCCATGTTTAACGATGTGCCGAATGTTGAAGTCCGTCTCGAAGATCCACGTTTAAATTTCTTTATTGCAAATGGTTTTGGCCTCGGGCTCAAACTGGAGGTCGATGAAATTCTTGGTACCAACCGGTTAGGCGAAAGCATCAGAATAGATGGGGAGGACATTGCGGCACTTAATCCTGTTTCTGGGGCCAATTCTCCGGGTGAGGTAGCGCATTCAGAAATCACGATCAACAATGAAACGATCACACCATCAGTCACAGACATTTTGGCCTTTATGCCCAATTACCTTACGGGAAATTTTGGGGTCACCGTCAACCCGGACAACGCACCTTCTGTTTTCGTTTCCAATGCAGACGGACTCGATATAACTTTTGAAGCAGAGATTCCACTTTATGGATCGCTGGCTAATTTTTTGCTCATTGACACCACCGACATTCAATTGGCCGATGTGGTGGAAGAGGCTGAAAACGTCGGCGAAATCTCAGCCCTCGATATCCGGCTTTTTGTAAAGAATGGCTTGCCGCTGGATGCCGGTGTTCAGATTCTCTTCACGGATTCTTTGTACAGACTTGTTGATTCGCTGTTTACCGAACCCACTTTTGTGTTTTTGTCAGCCCCGGTAAATCTGGCTGTTTCACCAGATCATCCCGATTACGGACGAACGACCGGAAGTACTAAAACGGTCATTGACATTTCTATTCCGCGCGATCGGATTGATCCATTAAAAGACGTGAGCTGGATAATTATACACGTGTTTGGGCATACCACGGGCAATGGAGATCATCCCGTTAGAATATTTTCAGAAGACGATTTTGAAATCAACCTGGCAGCAAAAGTAACCCTTGACATCAATGACTAGTCGATTTACCAAACCGATTTTCACTCTTGTTGCTGTTGCAATGGCTCAGCTTGGCCAGGCCCAATTCAGCGGTCAGGTAAGCGAATATGAATTTTTGCCCCAGCGTATTTATGCCAATCCGGCATTGCGGCCTTCCGGCAAATTGAATATCGGATTTCCGGGTCTGAGCAATGTTTATCTGGAACACAACAACAATTGGTTCCGACCATCGCAAATTTTGCAATCTGATGCCAATGGAAACGCAACCCTCGATGCAGCACAAATACTCGCTGGCATCGATCAATCTGCGAACACTTCAGCCGGAGTTGGCCTGGA
>JBBSDD010000227.1:0-5327 GCA_038249755.1 Flavobacteriales bacterium
CCATGCCGGAAAGTGGCCGTGTATATCGCTTTGAGCCCAATGTGCTGTCAACGCAAGAAACAATGTCAGCAGCTTTTGAAATTTATCCTACCCTGGTTCAAAACGAGCTAAACGTTGACAGCGAATTTAGTTGCCCGCACCGATACCACATCCATGACATAAACGGCAGGCGGCTGATCAGCGAAGTAATTTCGCCCCCCTGCACCATCAATGTGGGTGATTTGACAAAAGGTGTTTACCTGCTTTCATTTGAATATTATGGCGGGGCACAAAAGTTTGTAAAACAATAAGCTCGAGCCAATCCATAATAAAAGCCAGGCCTTCAATCCTGTCTGCGCCGTCTTCCATATTTCTCAATAAAACGATGAAGTATGTGCTTCATAAAAGGCTTCAGTCTTTCCGATTTAATAAACATTTATTTTACCAAAAACCCTGACCGTAAGGCAGGTAATCACCAAAAACCAAAAACCGAAAACTAAAAACTCCCCCCAATATCCTCAGCAATCGCTATCGCATGCTCCCGGCCATTTTCAATAAAAACCTTTTCTGTGTGGATTCCGGCCAATATGGTTCCGCAGAGATAAAGCCCTTTGACATCTGTCTCGTACGTTTTTGTATTGTGGGGCGTGAGGAGTGAAATTGGTTCGGGCTTCAGGCCACTGTCCTGAAGCAAGGTGCCATCGGGTAGGTAACCAACCAGCAAAAAAACATGTTCGGCTGGCAAGACACGGGTTTCTCCGGCTACATCGAGCGTGACAGACTTTTCATCTATACGGACTGCTTCTGCGTTTGTGATGAGTGTGATTTTCCCTTCTTTGATCCGGTTTTTGATGTCGGGTACGAGCCAGTATTTGGCGGTGGGTTTGAGGTCTTCTCCGCGCGCCACGAGGGTGACGTGCACATCGTGGCGGTAAAGCTCCAGGGCAGCTTCCACGCCACTGTTGCCGGCTCCTACAATCACGACATGTTGGAAAGAGTAGGCGTAGGGCTCGTCGTAATAATGGTCCACATGTGGCAGGTTTTCGCCGGGGATGTTTAGCTGGCGGGCCAGATCAAAATATCCGGTGGCGATGACCACTTTTTGGGCGTAAAGGGTTTCGCCGGAAGTGATGACTTTGAAAAGTTCTCCTTCTTTTTCTACGGCCTTTACCGTGGTATTCAATTGGAATTTGAGTTTGAAGTAAAGCGCCACCTTGCGGTAATACTGCAACGCTTCGTTGCGGTCGGCTTTTACATTGCCGGTTGCGAAGGGGATGCCGGCAATTTCGATGTTTTCGGCGGTGCTGAAAAACCTCATGCGTTTGGGATACCGCCGGATGGATTCCGTCACGGAGCCTTTTTCCACGATGAGGCTTTCGATGCCGCGTTTTTTCAATTCTGCGGCAGCCGCGATTCCACAGGGTCCGCCGCCAACTACAATCACAGGAATGATTTCTTTTTCTTCTTTCACGGAGATTTAACCTTTGTAAGTGGGATTTGTTTGCCGGTAAGGCAGGCAGCGCTCCCAGATCGCAATGGCTTCCCGGGCTTCTTTGACATCGTGCACACGTAGTATGCCAGCCCCGCGTTCGAGCGCCAGCATGTGCAGGGCTGTGGTGCCGTTCAGGGCATGTTCGGGCGTGGTGTTCAGCGTGCGCCATATCATCGACTTTCGTGAAATGCCGACGAGGATGGGCAATCCAAAAATGTGAAACTCTTCCAGCCGCATCAGCATTTCATAATTGTGCTCCACCGTTTTTGCAAAGCCAAAACCCGGATCGATGATGATATCCGAAACTCCCGCCAGACGGAGGTCATGAACTTTTTGCGAAAGCTCGAGCACCACGTCATTGACGACGTCTTTGTAGTCGGCATGCTGATTCATGGTTTGCGGCATGCTGCGGTTGTGCATCAGGATATACGGCACGCCCAGGGAAGCCACGGTCTCAAACATGGCCGGATCAAACAGGCCACCGCCCACGTCGTTGATGATTTGCGCACCTGCTTTTACCGCCGCCCGGGCCACTTCCGATCGGAAAGTATCCGCCGAGATGATCATTTCCGGAAAGGCAGCCGCCACCTTTTCAATGACGGGAATCAGGGCAGCGATTTCATCTTTTACGGAAACGTCAGCAGCACCGGGACGGGTGGAATAAGCCCCAAAATCGAGGATATCCGCACCGTCGGCGATCATTTTTCCCGAAAGGGCGACCGCAGCTTCCACACCGGCTGCCCGGCTCCCGCTGTGGAATGAATCGCTCGTGAGATTGATCACACCCATGGTTAATGGCTTGTTAAAATCGAAGAGTCGCCCGTTAATCAGCATACTTTGGTCATGGTAAAAAGCACTATCTTTCACGCCGCAAATTTAGATGAATAAGGCTACCACGCGTATGGCAGATAAAACGTCCGAACAGTACCAAACGGCATTGGACGCATGTAAAGATATTTTCTTTGACAAGATGCGCGACTATGGCACCGCCTGGCGCATCCTTCGCAGCAGTTCGCTCACCGATCAGATTTTCATCAAAGCCAACCGGATACGGACCATTCAGGAGCTCAAAACGAGCAAAGTGGGAGAGGGCATCCGGCCTGAATTTATCGGAATCGTCAATTATTGCATCATGGCGCTGATACAGCTGGAGCTGAAAGACGAACAGGAACTCAACCTCCCGGCCGATCGCGCAAAATCGCTCTATGACAAGTATGCCCGCGAGGCTGAGGAACTTATGCAGCGCAAAAACCACGACTACGGCGAGGCTTGGCGCGATATGCGGATTTCGTCGCTCACCGATCTGATCCTTATGAAGGTGCTGCGCATCAAACAAATCGAAGACAACCAGGGTAAAACGCTCATTTCGGAAGGCATCGACGCCAATTATTTCGATATGATCAATTATGCGCTGTTTGCGCTTATCTTGATGGACGAAAACGAATTTTACCAATCACAAAATCAAAAAGACTAACAAAAAAATGGATGCATCGAGAATCTTGGGATACGCACTGACATTGGGTGCAATTGGAATGGTTATTTTGGGAATTTCCGATCCCGAAGTCGTCGATCAATTTAATGTGTACTGGATGGCTGCGGCCTGTGCCTTTGTGCCGGGTATTCTTCTGGCCGTGGGCAAAATCGCTGCTGCCACGGCGGTGTCGCGGATTGTGGTGGGCGCCATCTTCATGGTGTCGGGATTGATCAAAGCCAATGACACGGTGGGGTTTGGGATCAAACTTGAAGAGTATTTTGATGAAAATGCCCTCGGTGCCTTTTGGGCAAATTTTCACGATTTCGCTTTGCCAATTTCGATGTTTGTAAGTGGTATTGAGGTCTTGCTGGGTCTGGCGCTGGTATTTGGTGCGAGGGCGCGGCTCGTGGCTTTTACCCTTTTGGGAATGACCCTGTTTTTTGGGTGGCTCACTTGGTTTACAGCTGGCTGCAACGATGCCCAAATGGTTGCGATGAATGCCGGCACGCCATTCGAACGCTCCTGCGTGACGGATTGTGGTTGTTTTGGAGATGCCCTGCGGGGTTCTGTTGGAAGGTCGCTGACCCCATGGGAATCATTTTACAAAGACCTCGGATTGTTTTTCATGGTGCTGGTCATCGTTTTCAGAAACCGGCATATTTCGGTGAATTCGCTGCGTGAAGATGCCTTCATCCTCCCGCTTACCTTGTTGATCATTCTCGGATTTGGTGGTTGGCTATTTGGTTGGATGTTTCCCACCTGGTTTTTTCTGGTTTCGGTGCTCGTTTATTTCCTCATCAAGTCGCTGCGGCTGAAAATGGTAAAATACGAATGGGTGCTCGCCGCCAGTCTGGCCCTGCTCACTTATGGTTTTACATTCTACACGTATCGCCACCTGCCGATCAAGGATTTCAGGCCCTATGCAGCGGGCGAGAATATCCGCAACCAAATGAAAGGAGCGGATGAACTCGGCCTCGAGCCCACCATTTACGCCACGCTCTACAAACTCGAAAATGCCCAAACCGGGGAGGTGATGTCGATGAACAGCAAGGAATACCTCGAAAAGGAAATCTGGAAAGATGAAAACTGGAAAATCACGTATTCCAGTTCCGAACCGATTGTGATCCAGCGGGGTTATGAAGCTCCAATCGCATCGTTTAACATTCTCGACAGCGATGGTTTTGATATCGGTGAAGAACTTCTTTCAGACCAGAATTACAGCTTCATGGTGGTGATGTACGATGTACCGAAAGCCCAGACAGGCCCGGTACTTGAGAGTTTGAAAGCCTTATCGGCAAATGCGGAAGCCGCAGGCCACCATTTTTATGTGCTCACCGCTTCTCCCTATGAGGAGTATGAGGCTTTCCGCCATGACAATCAAATCGCTTTTCCGTTTTATACCGGCGATGAAATCATGTTGAAAACCATCATTCGCGCCAATCCCGGACTTGTATTGCTTCAGAATGGGAATGTGATCAAAAAATGGCATGGCAATGACATCCCCGATTTTGAATCTGTGCAGAAAGAATATCTGAACAACCCAAGCAATTGACCGGGTACATTCTGCGAAAGCTCGCCTACGGGTTGTTGGTACTTTGGGGAGTGGTCACGCTCGTATTTGCCATTTTCAGCATCAATCCCGGCGATCCTGCGCGCATGTTGCTCGGACAGCGGGTAGATGAAGCGGCGCTCGCCGCCGTAAAAAAGGAACTCGGACTGGACCTGCCCTGGGGCAAGCAGTACCTCCTGTATCTCAATGACGTGAGCCCCATATCTCTCCACCGCACGGAAGCGGAGGAAAGCCATATTTATCTCAATCCGGCCAAATATGATTATCAGACCCTCATCCCCCTGGGCGATATGGCGGTCGTCGCCAAATGGCCCTACCTGCGCCGGTCATACCAATCGCGGAAAGAAGTCTCGGCTATTATCGCAGAGGCCTTGCCTGGCACGGTTATTCTCGCCGTGTTCGCCAGTCTCTTTGCGCTTGTAGTTGGGGTGCTTGTGGGTGTGATGTCGGCCTTGTACAAAGACAAATTTCTCGACAATTTTTCGCTTTTCACGGCCGTGTTGGGGATGTCGGCACCTTCCTTTTTCTCAGCGATCATCATCTCCTGGATTGGTGGGTACGTATGGTCCAGTCAGGTTTCCCTGCCCGTACTTCCCCTCGTATTTGCACTCTTCGGATTGATACTTTCCCTTGTGGCCCGCACCAAAAGGTCGTGGATGCGCAGTCTCACGTTTTTCCTGCAGGGCCTGCTGATCGGTATCGGTTTGCAATTGCTGCATGCAGCCCTCTACGGCGCATTCGGACTATCGATTATTCCCTTTGCAGGCAGCCACCTCAACGTGCCTGGCACGGGTCTAAATATGACCGGATCG
>JBBSDD010000228.1:0-5305 GCA_038249755.1 Flavobacteriales bacterium
AGGAGCTTCACCCACAGTCTCGCGCCACCAGGGGCCGTGGGGTTTTAAAACTTTTGGTTCTTTTCCTCTCGCCAGTCTTTTTTCATTCTTTTTTTCAAGTTTGGCGAGGCGACGGAGATTTACTTTTTCTGCTCTTGCAGGATTGGGGACATAGTAAGCCCAGAGATAAATCGGGAATACGCCGAGCAGACGGCGGTTTGGCTGCTGTCGGATGGTCTGATACAAGGGATCTTTGCTGATTTTTTTTTGAGAATTTTCAAACTCAATGATATTCCTTCTCAGCAAATATTCATCTGCCTCCAATCTCTTGGTGGAATTACACCCACCCGCATTGAGCAAAGCCAGGCCAACCAACGCAAATGCCAAATACTTATACCATCTTTGCGTGTTCAATGTCTTACGGAGGTGTCCAAAATGTCTGAAAAATTATCGAATAGCGCGGCAAAGTTGATTAAATCACTTCAACAAAAAAAGTACCGCGATCTCAATGGTTTATTTCTGGTGGAAGGGGTCAAACTTACAAAAGAAGCATTGCGTCACAATCAGGGAGTTGAAAAAGTGATTTACACTGGAGATAAAAGCGATTTCCACTTTCCCCTTCCGGAAAATGCCATTTCTGTAAGTCCCAAGGAACTCGAAATACTTTCGGGCCTGAAAACGCCAAACCGCATCCTGGCCGTTTGCCGGAAATTTTCTGAGGAGACTCACATTACAATGCTTTCACCAACGCTCGTGCTCGATGGTGTGGCAGACCCCGGAAATCTCGGCACGATCATCCGCTTATGCGATTGGTTTGGTTTTTCCCAACTCATTTGCAGCAATGAGAGTGTGGATGTATACAATCCAAAAGTCGTTCAGGCCAGTATGGGTAGCTTGTTTCGCGTCAAAGTGATCTATACAGATTTGCAGGAATTCATCGACGGTTTGCCGGAAGGCAAAAAAATCTACGGAGCCGATATGCAGGGCACTTCCATCTACGACGTAGATTTTGAAATACATCCGGTCGTCGTTTTTGGATCAGAATCGCATGGTATCAATGACAAGCTGAAGGCTTTAATCAGCGAAAAAATCTCCATTCCGCAAACAGGGGGTGGCGAATCTTTAAATGTGGCCGTATCGGCTGCTATTATTTCTTCTGAGATCCGGCGGCGGTTTCCAACCAAATAACGATTGCATCCGCCACTTTTTGACCGTCCATCGCAGCCGATACAATTCCTCCGGCATATCCGGCTCCTTCTCCGGCGGGATACAGACCGGCTACTTGCGGGTGTTGCATCCATTCATTGCGCGGAATTCTTACAGGAGATGAAGTACGCGATTCCGTAGCCACGAGTACGGCTTCGTTGGTGAAATATCCGGGCATCGATTTGCCGAAAGCTTTGAAAGCCTCACTCAACCGTTTGCTCACTGCAATTGGCAGACACTCGCGCAATTCTGCCGATCGCAATCCGGGTTGATAGCTGCATTTGGGCAAATCACTGCTTACCCTTTTTATGGTAAAATCAACAAGTCGCTGAGCCGGTGCAGTTTGTCCGCCTCCACCCAGTTGAAATGCTGCCACTTCCACCCGGGCCTGATAATCTAATGCCGCCAGCGGATTGTTGGTGCCCCGTGGGTCATAATCTTCCGGCAGAATGCTTACCACCATACCCGAATTGGCATACGGATTATTTCGTTTGCTGGGCGACCATCCATTGGTCACAATCTCTCCCGGCGAAGTGGCACAAGGCGCAATGATGCCACCGGGACACATGCAGAACGAGTAAACTCCACGATTTTCAATCTGTTGCACCAGGCTGTATGAGGCCGGGGACAAATAGGGGCTCCGGGTCTGGCAGTGGTATTGAAGTTGATCGATAATTTCCTGTGGATGTTCGACCCGCACCCCGAGCGCAAAAGATTTTGCTTCTATGAGGATGCCACGATTGTGCAGGAGGTGAAATATATCTCTGGCAGAATGTCCCGTGGCGATGATAAGCGCTGAACAAGCAATTCGCTCGTTGTCGTTCACCACAATTTCCCTGACTTGTTCATTCTCAACACGGATATCAGTCAATTTTGCGCCAAAACGCAACTCACCACCGCATTCCAAAATGAACTTCCGGATTTCCTCAATGAGCTTTGGAAGTTTATTCGTGCCGATGTGCGGGTGAGCGTCGATAAGAATATCTTCGGGTGCACCAAATGCAACGAGACTTTGAAGGATTTCCTCCACGCTGCCGCGCTTTTTAGATCGCGTGTACAATTTTCCGTCGCTGTACGTGCCGGCGCCACCTTCTCCAAAACAGTAATTGGATTCCGGATTCACCACATGTTCCTTGTTCAGTGCAGCCAAATCACGGCGGCGGCTTCGGATGTCTTTTCCTCTTTCGAGAATGACGGGCTTGATGCCTGCTTCGATGAGCCGTATGGCGGCAAAAAGTCCACAAGGGCCTGATCCAACAATGTACACTTCTCTGGCGTTGGATACGTTTCTCGGTTTGAGTTCGTAGTTTCGAATGTCGGAAAGCGAATCTCGTTTTGAAAATTCGCATCTCAACCGGATCAAAACTTGCCGTTTTCGGGCATCGATAGATTTTCGGAGTACGCGAAACGGGATATTTGAATCTATTCCCAGCGCTTTTCTGATTTCTACAGGATCTTCCGCAAACTCTGGTTTGATGGCAATGTCTACAATTTCAGACATGCCCTAACCTTCGAAGGTAAAGCTGATCATGAATGTGCGGCTCCTCAACGACCGGATGGGATCAGAAAATTGGGTACCGTCGGGAACCAGTAAATTGGGCATTCCAACAGCCATTTTTAGTTCGATTCCAAATTTGAAATACGTCAAAAAGAAGTCCATACCACCGCCAAATTCAAGAGCGAAATCGTTTGAAACTGTTTTGACGATAAGATCTTCCAGAAGTACATTTTTCACATCTTTTTGAGATTGCATATCGATGCTGTACTTGGCACCAGTGAGAGCGTAAGCCGCAAAATTTCCAACCCTGTTGGTGCGAAATTTTAAATTGATGGGAAATTCAATAAAAGTCGACTCCACCCTTTTTGTGAAAGCCGTGGTGCTGTCACCACCCGCATAAAAAACGTAGTTCAGCGCCCTTTCCTGAAAACTCAAAGTGGGCAGGAATCGGATAGAAATATTCTTGTTGAAATTGAGGGACGTAATGATACCAAGGTTAAAACCGGGTTGATTGTCTGTATTGACGCTTAACAGTGAATCCTGAAAGTTTGTATTGGTATAGCGATCAACATAAAAATCGGCGGTATTAAATCCGAGAGCAAAACCAAAATGATATGGCTTGCGATCAAATCGCGGCAAATTGGTCGTGCTGACATTTTGCGCTCCCGCAGCGAATGCCGTGAGACAAATAATACTTAATATGAATAACTTACGCAACAATAGTGTTTTTATGTCTTTCGTAAAACGAAATTAGACAATTATTATTTCTGACAATGGTAAATCGAAGCAATTCCGCCCGTGACAGGGGTGGTTTGAATATTTGTAAATCCGGCTTCATTAAGTTTGGCTTCAAAGTCTTTGCCTTCCGGAAAAGCCATTACCGATGCTGGAAGATAGGTATACGCTGATTTATCTTTCGATACAATTTTTCCAATGGTTGGCATCACAAATCTGAAATAACTGAAATACAGTTGTTTCATCGGAAATCGTTTCGGCTTTGAAAATTCGAGTACCACCAATCGGCCTCCGGGTCGCAGCACACGTTTCATTTCCCTCAATCCATTGAGCAGATTGGCAAAATTGCGCACGCCGAATCCCACAGTAATGGCGTCGAATTGATCGTCTGAAAAGGGAAGAGATTCGGAATCGCCCAAAACAAATTCCATTTTTGCTGTTTGCTTTCGCGCCTCTATTTTTTGCCTGCCCACCGCGAGCATCCCAGCCGAAATGTCAATTCCCGTTACTTTTTCCGGGGCGAGCTTCAGGGCTTCGAACGCAAAGTCCCCAGTGCCTGTAGCCACATCAAGTACTTGTTTTGGTTTTAAATCGCGGAGAAGGTTGACGGCTTTTTTACGCCATAATTTATCAATGCCCAAAGAGAAAAAATGATTCAGAAAATCATAACTCCCGGCAATATTGTCAAACATTTGAGCGACCTGCTCCTTTTTGGGATCAGATGTTTTATAGGGCGTTACATTGTCGTGTTTCATCATAATTCAAATCGCTGACCTTTATAAGAAAATCAACACAATCCAGCCTTTAAAGTTGTCCGAGATGCGTTTTGGCCTCCGCGAGCAGTTGCGATTTTTCTATGGGTACAACGCCCACTTTTTCGCAAACAAGTCCGCCGGCGAGATTTGCAAGTGAGGCCAGAAAATGGATGTCTGTTTTCAATGCCAGACAAAGACTTGCCACGCTGATCACGGTATCGCCAGCCCCCGAAACGTCGGCAATTTTCCGGATGTGGGCGGGAATTCGCTCGCTCTTTCCGTTTCGTTTTACATAGATTCCTTCTTCGCTCAGGGTGATCAGTGAAATGCTGTTATGAATCTGATCTTCCATTTCTTTCACAGCCTTCTCCAGCGATTCATGGTCCTTTTTGGGGACGTCAATTTTCACACCTTCGATCAACTCTTTCAGGTTGGGCTTAAACAAGGTGGAATCCCGGTATTCGAAAAAATTATCCTTCTTTGGATCTACTGCTGTTGGAATTCCCGCTTTTTGCGCCAATTTAACAATGGCAGCAATCACATTTGGCGTAAGCAAACCCTTGTTGTAGTCTTCAAAAATGACCACATCCGGTTTTTCACGCGCCATTATTTTTTTAATTCTTTCGATAAAAGAATCCTCTTCACTTGCGTTCAAGGGTGCCAAAGATTCTTCGTCCACACGCACAATATGCTGATGGTTGCTGATCACGCGGGTTTTTACGGTTGTCTCTCTGTCGGCCGAAAAAACAATGCCTTCACAGCTCATCCCTCTTTCTGAAAGCAATTCTGCGAGCGTTTCCCCTTTTTGATCCATGCCCGCAATGGCACAAACGACGGGTTTTGCACCGAGCGCTGCAAGATTGAGCGCCACATTTGCAGCTCCGCCGAGTCGGTTTTCTTTTGCGGTAACGCGGACCACCGGTACGGGCGCTTCCGGAGAAATCCGATCCACCTTGCCCCATACATAAGCGTCGATCATCACATCGCCGACTACCAGCGCGGTTACATCATTAAAGCGGTTGAAGAGTTCGTCTATCGACGCGTTAGTCATAACTTATTGAAGTTTTTCCAGGGCGGCTTTCATGCGTTTTACAGCTTCTTTCAGATCAGAATCTGAGGCTGCGTATGAGAT
>JBBSDD010000229.1:0-5300 GCA_038249755.1 Flavobacteriales bacterium
AAAAAGGAAGTAGATATGGCCATATCGCTCATCGATCAGTACAGCGAGCCTTTCAAATTCGAAAAGTTTAAGGTCGTATATACCGCTCAATTAATGAAAATCATCAAAAACAAATCCACTGGCAAGAAAATGAAAGTTGAAAAATTCGAATCGTCCCCTACCCCTGCCAAAGATTTGATGGCACAACTGCGGGCCAGTTTGGATAAAAAGAAAAAGAAGGTCGCTTAAAAAAATCGTATGGGTCTGACAGACTACAACGAAAAACGCAAGTTTGATGACACGCCCGAACCACCCGGCAGGGCGGATCGCAAAAACCTGGGCCGTTTCGTTGTGCAGCGACACCGTGCGTCGAGTTTGCATTACGACCTCAGGCTGGAAATGGAAGGCGTGCTGCGAAGTTGGGCCATCCCGAAAGGACCTTCTATGAATCCCGGCGACAAAAGGTTGGCCATACACACAGAAGACCATCCAGTAAAATACCTCACTTTTGAAGGCACCATTCCCAAAGGGAATTACGGTGCGGGTGTGATGAAAATATGGGACGCGGGCACTTACCGCACGCCGGGAAAAGCAGACCATGCAGACGCTCCGGCGCAGTATAAAAAAGGTGATTTGAAGATCGAGTTTCACGGAGGAAAACTCAAGGGGACTTTTGCGCTCGTGCACACCAACCGGGGGAAAGCGCAAAATCAATGGTTGCTCATTAAAAAGACCGATGATTTTTCCACTGAAATGCCTTACGATGCTGAATCTCTTCCTCCTGTCGGAGAAAAGCACTCCGCGGTCATCAAAAATCTCAAAACCGAACAATTCGTGGCACCCATGCTGGCCGGGGTTGGCGGGAAAATCTTTGACGACCCTGACTGGGTTTTCGAATTGAAATGGGATGGATATCGCATGATCTCGCATATCACCGATGGGAAGGTGCAGATGTATTCGCGCAATGGTATCTCATTCAATACCAAATTTGTGCGTATCGAAAAACAGTTGCGGCGAATAAGTCACGACACCATACTCGATGGTGAAGTCGTGGTTGTGGACAAAAATGGGCTCAATGATTTCCAGCTTCTGCAAAATTACGATGAAAACACTCCCGGAACCCTGCGCTATTACGTGTTTGACATGCTCTTCCTGAATGGCCACAGCATGCTCGATCTTCCGCTGCTGGAGCGCAAAAGCCTGATTCCGGATGTCATCGAAGGACTGCAGGAAATCGTCTATTGCGAGCACATTGAGGGGCTTGGAAAAGCATTTTACGAAAAGGCCACCGGAGCGGGCATGGAAGGGCTTATCGCCAAAAAAGCGGATTCAATCTACAGTCCGGGATTTCGAACGTCATCGTGGCTGAAAATCAAAAGGGTGGAATCAGCCGAAGCCATCATCTGTGGTTTTACGGAAAGCACCAAAGGCGGGGTACCCTTCGGTTCGCTTATACTTGGCATGTACGAAAAGGGTAAACTTAGGTATATCGGAAATTGCGGTTCGGGATTCAGCGATGTTTACCAAAAGGATTTATTGAAAAAGCTGGAAGCCATTGAAATAAAATCTTCGCCATTTGACAAAAAAATAAATCTCAAGGGCCGCGCACCGCATTGGGTGAAACCCGAAATAATCTGCGAAGTGAAATTTTCTGAATGGACAAAATCCGGTCAGCTGCGTCACCCGGTATTCAAAGCGCTGCGCGACGATAAATCCACAACAGAAATCAGCGTGGAAGGTTATGAGGAGATGAAAGACCTTCCGGAAAATATCAAAGGGTCTGAACCAAATCACTCTGAACCAGCGCAAGAAGATTCTGATGATTACATCGATCCGGCGCAAGTGCATTTTACCAACCTCGACAAAATTTATTTCCCGAAAACGGGTATCCGCAAATACGATCTGATAGACTACTATCAAAAGATTGCAGAAACCATCCTGCCCTATCTCATTGACCGCCCTCAAAATCTACACCGCCATCCCGAGGGAATCACGAAAAAGGGATTTTATCAAAAAAACAGCGAAGATGAGCCCGAGTGGATCGAAACCATTCCGCTCTATTCGGGTTCGGCCAAAAGAGAAATAGCCTACCTGCTCTGTCAGAACGAAGCCACACTTCTTCACATGGCCAACATGGGGTGCATCGAGCTCAATCCCTGGAGTTCGCGGGTAAATTCTTTGGAGTTTCCGGATTATACGGTGATCGATCTCGATCCATCCACGAAGAGCACATTCCCACAACTAATAGAAGTGGCTTTAACAGCAAAAGAAATTCTGGACGCTGCGGGGATCAACGCTTCTTGCAAAACATCCGGTTCCGATGGTCTACACATTTACATTCCGCTCGGCGCGCAATACACCTATGATGAAGCCAGAGATTTTACCAAACTCCTCTGTTACCATATTCGCGACAGGTTGCCAAAAACGACCAGCATGGAGCGCATCATAAAAAACAGGAAAGGCAAAATCTACCTTGACTATTTGCAAAACAGGAAAGGCCAGACTCTCGCCTCGGCTTATTGCGTAAGGCCCCGTGAAGGTGCGCCCGTATCGACGCCACTGCTTTGGGCAGAAGTGAATGAAAAGTTGCGGATAAGTGATTTTAACATCCACACCGTTCCCAAAAGAATTCTCGAAATCGGAGACCTGTTCATTCCTGTTCTTCAGGAAGGGATTGATATGGCAAAAGTGCTCGAAAAGGGAGAACTTTGAAAAGATTCATGTTTGCATGGAACTACGGGCAAAGCATTCGTTCCCTATTCGAAATCACTTTCCAGACAAGTCATTGATTTGAACCAACTGGTTTAATACCAAGTAAAAACCCCCTCCAAGATGGAGAGGGTTTTTACTGTAAATTGGTAAAACATAGCAATAATCAAATTTCATTGTCAATTCGTTTTGACCACGCGTTTCACAGTTTTTTCGCCATTTGATTCCACTGAAATCAGGTATACCCCATTTGGAAGACTGGATGTGTGAAGCTCAATCTGGTGAACACCTTCTACATGGACCACTTTACTCATGGGTTGCAACATCACTTTGCCAAGCATGTCATAAACTGTCAGGCTGACTGGTTGTGCATCATGTACATGAAATTCCACGAAAGTGTTTTGAGAAAATGGATTTGGAAACACATTGATATCGTGAATTGCGCCAATCGCGTGTTCTGCAGATTTGTCAGTTGCGCTTTCAACATCAGCTATATCTGAAGGGCCGGGTTCATCCACACCAAATTGATCTGGTGCCACCAATGCAGGACAATTGTCCAAATAAGCCGTGAAATCACTTCCTGAGCGCGCCCAAAATCCTTCACCCAAAGTGACATAATCGGTCGCTCTGAAACTACCTTCAGACCCACTGCGCATTTCAAACAAGTTGGTGGTGGAACTATACCCAAAATTGTTGTTGGCAGCCATGTGCACTGCAGATTGAGCCAACCAGACATAATTGGCACCATATACCGATGAATTTGGAGATACTTCGTGGTTTATAATAGAATTCCGCGAGAGAACGAGTCGGTCTCGGTTGCGGTTGTTCGAGCCACCAATTACGTAGTTGGTGCCTCCACAATTGTACGTACCAACTGATCTGGAAAACACATTCACCCTGCCGCAGGTACCTGTTCCACAAGCTTGTTGATAGGCCATAATTGTTCTGAAACAGCCTTGGGGATTTCCCCAGCCTGCATATGGGGCGGTACCCGGTTGATCGGTATTCACCAAATCGTGCGTGCACAGCTGGTTATGACCAAGCTCATGGTGGAAAGTAAATACCCCGAAATTGCCAGTTCCTGTAATAGAAAATTGGTTGCCGTAATCAAGGGAAAGGTATGCGATACCTCCTCCATCATTTACGATGAGTGCGCACTGATCTGCCCGCCACAAAATTCGGTTGGTATGCACTTCATTCATAAAAACATCATTCGAAGAAGTTCCCCTCCACCGGCCCAAATCGGTATCGAGATCACCGGACTCCGTATAAGTTGTTTGATAAGCTAATGCCAATTCGATATTGAAATTGATACTTCCGAAATTATACGCTGCATTCGCAATATTGATCAAATTGTTGATCTCCGCAAGTATGCTGGTGTACTGCAATCTGGCAGAATTTGTGAATGCCACCAGAACCCGAATACGGCAATCACCCGAAGCCTTGGCTTCAGAATTATCGGAAGTGATATCCGGATGATAGACATCTGGTTTCGCTTTCGTATCAATTCCTTCGGGATAGGTATCCAGATTTTGGCCCTCTTCTTTTCCACATTCTTCTGTGTCCACAGCAGAAGAATTGATGACGTAGATCACGTGCATACCATTTCCCAGGGGAGTCAGACCATAGATGATTTCGTCGGCAACAAAATGTCCCACGAGATCGTCATCTTTGATTACCATGTTGATGTCTCCATCACCGATACCATAACCCGGAATACGTCCGCACCAGGAGGTCATTCCAGGTTGCTTGCTTCCTCTGTCAGATTTATTGACCGTGTAACTCAGATTTACGTCCGGATTGAACGTGAAGGACTCGTTTTTGAGCACTCCCAGGTTTACTTCCACAAAACGGAGCGATTCATTGATGGGGTTTTCGGAAATCGTTTTGAGGTAATGTTGCTGCTTCTGGTCCAATGCCGGAGTGCCATAGATTGGCTCTAGGAGATCCTGAGCACCAACCTGACTTACCAGCATGAACCCTATCGCAAGGGCCAGGAGGCCCCGGCCAGGCAGCGATTTGAGGTTTATGAAAATCGTTCTCATAACCGTTTAGTTTTTAACAAGATTGAGAATCATCACTTTAAGGGCGTCGATTTCTTCCTGTTGTTTGGCGAGTGTGGCATCCTGTTTCCCGCGAAGTTCGTCCTGAGCAAGGAGGCGTTTGTTCTGCGCAATAATATACAAAGTGAGTTCCTCCACTTTTTCAATGGTCATTTTGTGCATATTGCCGAGATCGAATCCTTCAGCTTCGATCAGTTCGTCAGCTGAAGGTATTCCTGGAAGGTGCTTTTCTGTAGCGAGAAATTTTTCAAGTTCTTCAAGACTCATCAACGCGTAGTCGTCTGCAAATACATAATCAGGCCAATTAGCAACAGCCTGCACCCGCGCTTCTGTACAAATTATTTTTCCGTTTACAGAAAGTTTATAACCGGTTGCACCACTAAGCGAACCTATCCGCATATCACCACTCACATAAGAGTTGCCGACAAAATAACTCGCCCAGTTGGTGGCTCCGCCAGTAGCGCTGCCAAACACACCGATCCTTGTGCCCACACCAGTGCCGGATGTAGCGCCCTGAACACCATAGACGGACCCAGCGTAGTCTCCACC
>JBBSDD010000230.1:0-5300 GCA_038249755.1 Flavobacteriales bacterium
CGACTTTGTTTTATCTATTCATAACACAGAGATATTCTCAATATTCAGTTATCATCACTGTTCACGGACATAAGCGGATTATCCTCAAAGTAAATTCGAAGAACGCCTGCGGTTTGAAAGTTAATTTTAGGCAAACTCATTTTTTGCTAAAATCGGCGAAGTTTCAACTGTCATCATCTTTTTGTCAGATTTTCAAGTGGAATGACACTGGATGTTTACTTAAAAGAAGCGCACAGTATCCTGACCGAACAGGTTGGAATGGATCAAAGACCCCGGGTTCAGTCCTGACTTGTATCTTCGGAAAATTCTTTTTTACCATAAGCTTCTGCAAGGCTCATAAATAGGTTTTTCCATCCTACGTTTTCTGTTTTTTTTCCAAGTCGGACGATTACCATATCAGCTTCGGGGTTCACGTAAATATACTGTCCCAGGATACCTTGTGCGTAAAAGTCGCCCGAGTGAGAAGCCAGCCACCACTGGTATTGGTACCTCCAAGAGCTGCCCCCGGTGGTTTCTACTGCTGTGGATTTTTCAATCCACTCTTCCGGGATTAGTCGGGTATCGTTCCACACACCTTTGTGAAGCATCAGTCTTCCGATTTTTGCAAAATCACGGGCCCTGGCGTTCAAACAGCAGAATGTTTTCTCGAGTCCATCCGATTTCTGATCTACGCTCCAGCTGGCATTGTATTCCATTTCCAGCGGGCTCCACAGTTTTTTCTGGAGGTATGAAGTAATGGTTTCGCCTTCCGGCAAAGCACGTTCCAACACCAAACCGAGCAGCTGGGTGGTTCCGCTGGTATAGTTGAATACTTCTCCCGGAGCGCCTTCTAATTTGAGCGCCATTGTCTTTTCACGCAAACCATTGCCGTAATAAAAATCTGCCGCGTCGCCAAATGGGTTGATGTAGCTCTCGTTAAATTTTATTCCGGAGGTCATCTGGAGTAAATTTTTGATGGTGACATGCTCAAATCCGTCATTTTTCATTTCAGGAACGTACTTTGTCACAGCCTCATTTTCCGATTGAATGTAGCCGTCTTCAATCGCACAGCCTATGAGCAAGGAGGTGATTGACTTTGCCATGGAGAAAGAAGCAATGACAGATTCCTCCTCATAATCGTTAAAATAGGCTTCGTAAAGAATGGTGTCGTGGCGAATTATCAAAAATGCCACCGTTCCCCTGTCTTCTAAAAATTTACCGAAAGGTGTCTCAACCCCGTCCACCACCAGGGTTTTGGGAGGGCTGTTTGGAACGGTCACAGGAAATTTAAATGGCTCTGTGGCTTTGTACAATTCCCTTTCGGGAAATATTTTATGGTCCGTAATATCTGCAAAATTGTAAACTACGAATCTTGTCAATTGGCAGGAGGAAAGCCCAATTACGAGCAGTGTGATGATAATTACTCTTTGTGCGGACATCTGAAAATCGTTGGTTATTTCTCTGCTAAAGTTAGGGATGCAAACTTATAAACCCAAGGCGATATAAGATTGCGAGTTGGCGATTTTTCATCCCTCTCACCACCCATTACTCACCAAAAACTAAAAACTACAAACCAGCAACCAATTTCTCCAGCGCAAAAAGTTCATCCCGTAGTCGGGCGGCTTCCATGAAATCCTGGTCTTTTGCCGCCTTTTGCATTTTCCTGCGGGTCATGTCGATGGTTTTCTGAATATCATCTTTTTTCATGAACTGCATCACCGGATCTGCAGCCACATTGATGATATCCATTTCGTTATAGGCTTTTTTGCTGGCTGCTTTGGCTTCGCGCTTCCCAACGCCCATGGTTGCCGCCACACCGCGTTTGATCTGTGTGGGGGTGATGCCGTTTTCTTCGTTGTACAACTGCTGCTTGATGCGGCGCCGGTCTGTTTCGTCGATGGTCTGTCGCATACTTTCCGTAATCTTGTCGGCGTACATGATTACCATGCCATTCACATTACGCGCAGCGCGTCCCACCGTTTGCGTAAGCGAGCGCCCACTGCGCAAAAATCCTTCCTTGTCGGCATCGAGAATGGCTACGAGTGAAACTTCCGGCAGGTCGAGCCCTTCCCGGAGCAGATTCACGCCAATGAGTACATCGTACACACCCGCGCGGAGGTCCGCTATGATATCAATTCGATCAAGGGTATCCACATCGCTGTGGATGTAACTGCACCGCACACCCGCTTTCTCGAAAAAGGCCTGGAGTTCCTCCGCCATGCGTTTGGTTAGTGTGGTTACAAGGGTGCGTTCGTCTTTTTCCGTGCGCACATTGATTTCTTCGAGCAAATCATCGATTTGATTCTGACTCGGGCGCACGTCTATTTTGGGATCGAGCAAACCGGTGGGCCTGATGAGTTGTTCGACGATGATTCCACCTGATTTTTCCAATTCGTAATCGGCTGGTGTAGCACTGACGTAAATGGTTTGTTTCATCATGGACTCGAACTCATCAAACTGCAAAGGCCTGTTGTCCATCGCAGCTGGCAGCCGGAAACCATAATCCACCAGATTGACTTTCCGGGAACGGTCGCCCCCGTACATGGCCCGGACCTGGGGCAGTGTGACGTGGCTTTCGTCGACCACGAAAAGGAAGTCTTCCGGAAAGTAATCGAGCAAACAAAAAGGGCGTTGGCCGGGCAGACGCCGGTCAAAGTACCGGGAGTAATTCTCGATTCCGGAGCAATAGCCCAGTTCCCGCATCATCTCCAGGTCATAGGTGGTGCGCTCTTCGAGCCGTTTGGCTTCGAGGTGGCGGCCCTGTTCTTCAAAAAAGTTTACCTGGAGTACCATATCCTGTTGTATTTCCCAGATGGCGTTGTTCAGGGTGGCTTTCGTTGTCACGAAAAGATTGGCCGGGTAAATATTAATCCTTTCAAATTCCGCAATCGTGGCCCCCGATTCCGGATCAAAACTGGTGATGCGTTCGATCTCGTCTCCAAAAAATTCCAGGCGGATGCAGTGGTCGGCATAAGCGAGATAGATGTCCACCACATCGCCTTTCACCCTGAATTTCCCACGGGTTAGTTCGATATCATTTCTGGAATAGAGGCTTGCGACCAGCAGGTGCAGTAAAGCGTTGCGCGATACGAGTTGGTTTTTTTCCAGGGGGATTACACTTTTGTGAAATTCCGATGGATTGCCAATACCGTATATGCACGACACGGATGCGACCACAATGACATCGCGACGGCCGGAAAGAAGGGCCGACGTGGCGCTGAGCCTGAGTTTTTCTATCTCCTCGTTGATGCTGAGGTCTTTTTCAATAAAAACATTGCTGGACGGAATGAATGCTTCCGGCTGATAATAGTCGTAATACGAAACGAAGTACTCGACCAGATTGTCTGGAAAGAACTGTTTGAACTCGCTGTATAATTGGGCTGCCAGCGTTTTGTTGTGGGACAGTATCAGGGTGGGGCGTCCCATCTGCTGGATGACATTGGCTACGGTAAAAGTCTTTCCGGAACCGGTTACCCCGAGTAAAGTTTGGGCGCCTTCACCATTCTGCAGTCCTTCTACCAACTGCCGGATGGCTGACGGTTGATCACCGGTGGGTTCAAATTCTGATGTAAGATTAAAATTCATAGGGTACAAAACTCCGGTTTTTAACGTTGAGAAAAAAAAGAACTGGCAAAAATTTGGAGGAATTGGCCTTCTGCCATAACCAATCGTTAGAAGTACGGCGAAGCGGGGATATAGGTCCAACGCGTTCCGAAGCATTTACAATGCTTCGGAATCGTCAAAAGAATATGAGTTTCAAAAAGCGACAATCATAACACCGCAGCATTGCAACTTAGCGCAGCGATCTCACCGACAACCTCGGGAGCCCGCATGGGAGGTAAATGCTGCGAAGCGAAGAAGCGAAGCGGGGATTTAAGTCCAACGTGCTCCGAAGCATTTGGCTTCGCTGAGAACGCTCCGTTGTCGCTAAGTTGCAATGCTTCGGAATCGTCAAAAGAATATGAGTTCCAAAAAGCGACAATCATAACACCGCAGCATTGCAACTTAGCGCAGCGATCTCACCGACGACCTCGGGAGCCCGCATGGGAGGTAAATACTGCGAAGCGAAGACTTAGGCTAAAGCCATCGGAAAGAGCGATTAAATTTGTTGGGCTAAAGCCCATAAACATCCATTCCCATTTTCCGGGGGCTAAAGCCACCCGGCAAATGGATTTAAAATCTATTAGAAATCAACATATGAATGGAAAACCATTGCACCACATGTGTTAAAATCAAAAATAAACCATCACTGAATTTTTGGACCATGAAAATATATATGAGCAATGATTATAATTGCCGGGTGGCTTTAGCCCCCGGCAATAAGAGGCTGTCGGGTTTGGGCTTTAGCCCAATAATTTAAATATTCTTTCCGATGGCTTTAGCCAAACCTTTCCATCATCGTACCTGACAGAAAAATCCAATTTTAGGAAATTAGAAATTTAAACAAACCGCGTTCTCACCGATTGTGAAAGCTGCGATTAAGTCCTTCTGCCAAAAGCAATCGTCATTAGTTGTGGTGACAAAAAAACAGCCACCGCAATTGCGGTGGCTGTTTTTAGAATGATGATTTGAATTCAGATTATCGGGCGATCATCACTTTTGTGACGATTACTTCGGTTACCGTAGTCAATTTGGTCATGTAAACACCATTTGGCAAAGACATTCCGTTGAAGTCATTGCGGTAAGTGATTCCACTTTCTGCGATTTGGTTGAACAATGTAGCAATTGTACGACCGTTCATATCCATCACTTCAAGCGTAGCACGTTGTGAAGAAGGAACGTGGAATTCAAGTACCACCGGACCAGTTGTTGGATTTGGGAAAGCCACCAAATCTGCACCTGTAACAGCAGGAATTGACTCAATTTGACAATTTACTATCGCGAGAACACCGTCTACATCGAATGCATCAGGCGTTGTAGTAAGCTCGTCGTTGTTAACGATTTTCACGAAGTTAACGAATGCCAGTTCACCTTCAAAATCGGTATCTGAGATATCAATTGAATTGTTGCTTTTGCATATAGTTTCAACAAAGTAGTAGTTGAAACCATCCTGCGAAACATAAATGTCAGCATATTCACGGTAAGCTTCACAACCAGTTGTATTGAAACTTGTTTCCACTACAGTGATGTCATCTCCTGGCAGATTGGCTACGGAGCCATTAAAACCAAGGATAAGTGATCCGCCATAACCCAATGTTACAAATACATTTTCGTCAGTACCTTCTGGAACACCAAGGGCTTGTGTTTCATCTGTACGATTGGCTGCAATAGCGCCTCCATTTTTAGATGTACCCTGAACGTAAGACACTACCTGAGTTGCA